>DNHM01000521.1 GCA_003485885.1 Acidimicrobiaceae bacterium | reverse complement strand
GACCTGGATTGCGGAGCAAGACGGATGGTTCGTTGTGCCTCACGGTCAACTCATCTGTCGCGTCTAGGCACGCGATTGCCGTTTGGGATGACTTCGTTATTCAAAGGCGAGCAGGTCGGGCACGCTTGTGGTGCCCTGGACCGGAATTGACCCCGTGGTCAGGAGCAACCCGTTCGAGGCAACGGTCAGCTCGGCAATGGTGCCGGTCGATGAACGAACCCGAATCCATTGATCGCCTGGTTCGATGAGCCCCTGTAGGTCAAAGACACCGCGTCGCCGGGGCGCCAACTCGGCCTCGGCGCGTAATTCTTCACCCTCGGAGCCTCCAACGAAGACGAGAACACGAGCGATTGTCGCCCCCGATGGGTTCAACACTGCAAGCGTGGAAGCCTCGGCTATCGACACGAGCGCAGGCACAGCCATTGACTGGTCGGTGGATGCAACGTCGGCCCCAATTGACGCACTAACGCCGCCGACACTGAGCGGACGGGTGAGGATTCGTTCGGCCACCACGGGTACACCGTTGAAACTGCGAATCGAGATGAAGAATGGTTCGCCCGGTTCGACCATGGTGCTGGCATCGATTGCAGCAAGAGCGTCAACCGGATGCGCAGGATGACCGCTCACGGTGACAATCCATCGTTCACGCGGGCCTACCGGTACAGAGAGCGGCGCCACATCGCCGGCTCGGTCGGCACTGTCGGGTTTGAGTTCGAATTCGACCTCGGCGGCAGCGTCGCCCGGGTTGTAGATCAGATAACTCTCGCCAACGCCAGGTATTGACCGTCCTGCGGGAAAGAACCACTGCTCGGCCAGCCGGTTACTACCCAGCGACAAGGACAACCCGCGAGGGCCAGCTTCGTTCTCAAACAGCTGGAGTCGTTCGGCAATAACTCGACCCGTGAGAACCGTGACTTGCGCGGTCATCTGCGCATTAACAGGAACCTCGGGCGCCACCTGGAGCACAGTCAGGCTTTGTGCCGGCACAAGTTTTCCCTTGAATGCGGTGGGACTCCGGCTTCCGGCATCGGTTACAAACGAGATGTCGACGACAGCGTCGTCGGGGAATGGGTTCAGCAGGTACAGCTGATACGCAACGTCGGCGGTTGTCGTGCCGCTGGCGAACCACCAACTAGTACTTGCTGAGGTCGCACACGGGCCAACGTCGCTTCCTTGAGCCGCCACAACGGTGTGTTCAACCGTGACACCGGCGCCGTCGAACTCGGCCAACGCGGCCACAAACGCACCAGTATTCGTTGACAGCCGATCGTCGAGCGAAGCTACAAGTGGGGCCAACGAAACCTGTCGCTGTGCTCGGGCAGGAACTTCGATTGGTTGCACGGCCCGAGGAAACGGCAGCGGGTTACCGTCGACGTCGAGGAGCGATGGGTAGATCGTGAGTGTGCCGGAAGCGAGTTCGTCGGTCGGGTTCGTAAGGATGACGACATGGTCATTCGCTGCGTCAGGGGTGATGAAACCTGCGGGGCAATACCAGGTTGTTCCGGTCGCATCCGCGGCAGCCGCGACCGGGCCCCCAGCCTGCACGACCGGCGTGGGGACTGCCAATGATTGATCTGAGGCACTCTGATCGAGCGCTATCAGCCCAGCGACCATGGCAAGAACAACAAGGAGCGGAGGCCAGCGATTCATGTGCGTCTCCGTCGGCCGAGCACCAATACGGTAATCAAAGCCACCCACGCAACCAGCTGAGCGATAGTGGCGAACCACATGGCTTGATCGTTGCTGTGCGTAAGTGTCGCTGTGCCTGGCCGTTCAGTGACAAAGACCTGCGCCCAGTCAAAGACCCTGAGCCGGTCCTGTGGCTGACCATCGACTCGAAGTGTCCAGTTGGACGTCACCGGCATTGCGACATAGATCTCGCCCGGTTGCACAGGGCCTCGATACGAACGCAGCGATGTAACTTCGGGGAGCCCAAGAGTAAATGCCGATGGCGGCTGTCCGCCAGCAATGGCGGCCAAAGAACCGGACGAGAATGCACTCACCGTCGGGACATAGGCCCGATTCTCGAAGATCGTGGCACCAGCTCGCACCTCGACGCGAACAAGGTCGAGCTGTTCGGTCAGCCGACTTTTGATCGATGGATCGACCGGACGCTCGATCGACGAAAATGGTGCGGGAGCATTTGCCTCGACGACCACCACGTAACGCACGCCATACAGCGCAAGTCGCTGCCCAAGGCGGCTTGATGCACCCGCGAGTGTGTCAGCAAAGATCTCTCGCACCTCGAGCGTGGTGTCGTCGGCGTTACCCGGCGAATGGTCAAGCATCGTTGGTGTCCGAGCCTGAGTGAGCGAAAACGTGAGATCGTCGTCGTAACGCCAGCCCTCGACCGGTAAGACGTCGGCATCGCCTATCCATAAGGTCCGAGCATGGGCAGGGGCCTTCTCGTCAAAGAACGAGAACACACCGTCGTAACCATCGTCGACGACCTGCCACCGTCCGTCGAGGGACCCTCCAAGCCCAGCGCCCGCCGATGCCACTACGGCAACAACCGCGACAAAGGGCACGGCCTGTCGCCAGCCGAAGCGGTAACGGCGAAGATCTCGCTGAAAGGCCATTGCTGCCATGCCAGCGGCGAAGGCCAGGCTCATAGCAGCAGGTGCGAGCACAACGTGTGGATCAGCGATGGCGAACGCAAGCTCGCCCTGTTCGGCCCACCAGGCCAAGCCGACCGATCCAACAATGACGATCCAGCACCGAGCGGCCCACGCCAACCGGTGTCCAAAGGCCAGCACCAGCGACAATGCAGGCAGAATGAGCAGCGCCCAACCCACAGCGGTTGCGCCATGGGGCCCGGTGGCCAGCCGGAACAAGTCGGCAAGGCTCAGATTGCCCTCGGTTGTTGACCCGGTGCCACCGGCCAGTGACCATTCGGCATCGCCCAAGACGAGCCCCAGCGATGCTGGCATCAGCAGTGCAAATCCAATACCTGCAGCACCCACCGCGACAACCACGAGCCGTCCGATTCCTTCGACACGGCGTGTTACCAAGCCGCCGAGCAGCCAACCGACGGTCAAGAGCGCCAAGCTTGCGCCAATAAGTGGTTCAACGAGTGACGCAGCTGCGACCATCAGCGCAACGAAAGCAGTATCCGCGAGCCGACGGGCAAGACCAGTTTCGTCGTCGCCGAAGGGTGGGATACCAGCGGCAATCGCTAAGCGTTTGGCGATCCACGGCATCGATCCGTATGCCACCAGCCCCGACCAGCTGCCCCCATGCAGCGCGTTGTACGGCAAGGGAGCAGCGACATAGACGATCAGCGCCACCAGCTGGGCCGGCAACGACTTGAAGGGCTGCAACAAGCGATACGCACCAGCAGCACCCACGCCCAACATGCCAACCGTCAGCAGCATCCGCAGCAGGCCCATCTGTCCGAAGAGTGCGATGCCACCGAAGCCGAGGATCGCGTGCAGAAGGGAGGACGGTGCCTCCGATCCAACGCCGGTGCTACGCCAGGTGCTTCCCCATTCCGAAAGAAAAGGACTCGGGCCGTTGGGAAATTCAACAAACTCATTAAAGACCGGAAGATTGCCAGTGATCAGCGACCGACTGCCGAACAACAAGACGACGACCACGCCGCTCCACACCAGGATTGAGGCCTGGAACCAACGCTTTCGATCGGCTGCAGCCTCCACCGACGCTGGGTCATCTGCTGAAACGACAATATGGGCGCGCCGATCTGCCCGTCGCCGGCGCCAGGCGTGGAGCCCTTCGAACCCCGGCAGCTGCAGGGCTCTCACTTCAGCGTCACTGACCTGGCGAATGGCCGAGAGTTGGCGGCGTCGTCGGTGAATCTGCGAAAGTCTCCTCAGGTTCCATCCCCAGGCAGCAGCGATGTCGTAGACGACTGAGAGCCGGCCTTGGAGCAAGGCCAACACCGCATTAACTATCGAGGCCATGATCGCCTGGGGTACGACCCGCACTGTGTGCACAAACCCGTAGTTCGACAGCATTGACCGGATGCGGTGGCGCCGAGAAAACTTGTCTCGGTCAGCGCCGACGATACGGGTGCTCAGGTCTTCGCGATGGCGGGCCGTAGCAGCGGGATTCACCAGCACCCGGGCGCCGAGCGCGTGCGCCCGCCAGCACAAGTCAAGGTCCTCGCCCTGGACCAGGATTGCTTCGTCGAAACCCTGCAGCGCCTGGAACAAGTCGGTGCGAAGCAACGTGACGGCGCCGGGAACAGCAAAGACATCTCGGACCGCATCGTGTTGTTCCTGGTCATATTCGCCAGGTTCAGCCAAGTCCGACACCAGGCCGGTCTTGTCAGCGCCAAGGCCAACATGAAGGATGCGATTGGGATCGTCCCAATCCAAGAGTTTGGGACCCACAATACCAGCGTTCGAACGCAGCGTTTCTTCGACGAGTCGGCGGATGCAATCCGGAGCGAGTGCTACGTCGTCGTGGCAGATCAGCAGGTACGACCCGAGGCCGGGGTGATCAAGAATCGTGTTTGCGTTCTTCGCAAACCCTTGGTTGGCGAGCAACGGCACCACGGTCGCTTCAGGAATAACTGCATGGACCCGAGGCGCCACCGCCTCGCCGCTCGCAGCGTCTACGACAACAACGTCGAGCGATGGATAGTCCTGGGCCAGCAAGGATCGAAGAACCTCGTCGAACCATGCGCCCGGATTGTGTGCAACAACGCAGACCGTGACAAGCGGATACGCGGCTGCGGGCGCGTCGGGACCATCGTCGACAGCCGCTATGAGGCGCGTAGATGGAGGGGCGGATGCGTCAACCACAGTGGCATGAGAGTACCCATCCTTTCTCGCCGGGATGGGTACCCCCTCGATATGAACAATTACACTCGACCAGGTGACACAAACGAGCGACTTCGATGTCGACGAATTCCTAACCGAAATGGCTGAGATCGGCGTAGGTGCAGCCATTTTGACACTGCGTCGGCTCAACATCGAAAGGCGCAGGCTCGTCGAGGAAGTCCCAGCCCTGCGCCCTGCCATCGAAGCGGTACTGGAACAGGTCGACACGTTTGTGCAGCCAGTGTCCAACGTCGTTGGCGCTGCAATCGCCGGCATCGGCGATGCGGTCAGTGGCGAACGGGGCGAGCAACTCACCAAGGCCGGCCAAACCGTGGCTGACCTCGGTCCTGAACTCCTCCGACTCTCAGGACTCACCAAACGTGACTAACCGTCCTGTGCACACCGGAGCCAGCCCGATTGCAACCCCACGATGACCACCATCTGCGTATTGTGCGGCGGCGTGGGTGCCGCTCGATTTCTTCGCGGACTCCTCCGCGTCGTCCCCCCATCAGACATCACCGCAATCGTCAATACCGCCGACGACATGCGTCTGCATGGTCTTGCGATCAGCCCTGACCTCGATACCTGCACCTACACCCTGGCCGAGGTCATCAACCCAGAGACCGGTTGGGGCCTGGTCGGCGAGACCTGGCAGGCCAAGGAAACTCTTGACCGCTACGGCGGGCAAACGTGGTTCGGACTGGGCGACCGAGACCTTGGCACACATCTCTATCGCACCCAACGCCTCGACGAAGGTGCAACCCTTGCCGACGTCACTCGCGAGATTACGGCCGCATGGGACCTCGAGCTCAACGTCTTACCCATGAGCAACGATTCTGTGCGCACCCGGGTCACTCTGACCAGTGGCGAGACGATCGACTTTCAGCGTTACTTCGTCGAACGCCAACACGCAGACGCTGTGCGCCATGTCGAGTTTGCTGGCGCCGACCGTGCTCGCCCTGCTCCGGGAGTGCTCGCCGCAATCCAGAACGCTGACTGCGTGGTCATCGCACCCAGCAATCCTTTTGTATCCATCGATCCAATCTTGTCGGTCCCCGGAATCCGAGACGCCGTAGTTCAACGCCGAGAGCGGAATGTCGCCATCTCTCCCATCGTGGGCGGCGGCGCAGTGAAAGGGCCAGCCGCAGACCTGATGCGATCCTTTGGCCACGAAGTCTCGGCTGCCGGCGTGGCCGCGCTATACCAGCCGCTAGCCGCTCATCTTGTTATCGATACGGTCGACGATCACCTCGCCCCAGCCGTAAGTGAGACAGGCATGACCCCGCACGTAACGAACACGATGATGACGGCAATCGACGTCACCACCGCACTCGCAGAATTCACCATCGCCACTGTCGACCCAACCGCTTCAAGGAGCGTCTGATGCGTCTCGAAATTTTCCCAATCGAAGGACTACCAGAGATCGGTCGGGGCGATGACATCGCCGGCATGATCTGCGACGCCGTCGAACTCCAACAGCACGACGTGGTCATGGTGACCCAAAAGATCGTCTCCAAAGCCGAGGGAGCGATGGTAGACATCGACCCTACTGATCCACTAAGCCATAAACCGATCGTCGAACGCGAGTCGGTCCGCATTCTGCGACGACGCGGCGAACTCATCATCAGCGAAACCAAACACGGTTTCGTGTGTGCCAACGCTGGCATCGACCTGTCGAACGTCAAACGTGGCCAGGCAGCTCTTCTCCCTGAGGACAGCGATCGCTCAGCCCGCCGTATCCGCGATGCAATCAAGGGTCGATTTGGCGTAGATGTTGGCGTGATCATCAGCGACACGTTTGGTCGGCCCTGGCGCCGAGGCGTCACCGATGTGGCGATCGGATGCGCCGGCGTGCGTGCCATTCTGGATCTTCGTGGAACGCCCGATGCGCTCGGCCGAGAAATGCAAGTAACCGAGGTTGCATTGGTAGACGAACTTGCGTGCGCGGCCGAGCTCGCCATGGGCAAGACGACGGGTGTGCCCGTAGCAGTGATTCGTGGTGGCCCATCGGAATGGTTCGGCGAGTCATCGGTGCGCGACGACCTCGTGCGCGACCCTGCCGATGACCTGTTCCGTTAACGGCCGGAGGGGATCAGCCCAATGTCAGTAACAACGTCACCAACTCTTGTCATCGTGAGCGGCTACTTCGGGCCGATCCACGTTGGACACTTGGACATGATTGAGGCAGCGGAAGCTGCGGGCGACGAAGTCTTTGTGATCGTGAACAACAATGCCCAGCAGATTATGAAGAAAGGCAAGGTCATCATGGACCATGCCGACCGGCTTCGTATCGTCGAAGCGCTCCGAGCAGTCGATCATGCCATGGTGGCTATCGACGAAGACGGCACCGTCTGTGCCTCGCTCGAAGCGATCGGCAAACAATTCCCGAATCATCGTCTGGTGTTCGGTAACGGTGGCGACGACCGCAAGAACAATGACGAAGTGCCCGAGTCCGCAGTGTGTGCTCAGTACGGCATCGAGATGGTCTTCGGTATGGGCGGTCTCAACAAGGCCGACTCAAGTAGCCGACTCATCGAAGAACTCAACATGTAATCCTGCTCATCGTGCTGCCGCTTGCGCACGGGTTGGCATTGGATCCAAAACGGGAAAGGCCCTGGGGTTACCCCAGGGCCTTTCTCATTTTGACTCGTTGGATCTAGACCCACAGAGGTGGGATCAAACCGGGGTGACTACTGGCCGGTGGCCTATTCGTCTGCTTCAGCGTCTGCATCGTCGAGGTCGACGCCGGTTTCGATCGGGTTCAGCTGCGTCGGGTTGTAGTCGATTGCGCTACTCACGTTGTTCAACGTCTCGAACCGATCCGCCGGTGGAGGCGGAAGTTCGTTGACGTCGGTGTCTTCGCTTACGTAGGCGAACATGAATACTTCACGGTCGTTCTGGAATTGCACGAGACCAAAGTCTTCGGTGATGACGTCTGGTTCGCCACCGTCGGTTGCCTGGAAGTCAAACTGCCACCGAAGCAACTTGATCTCGGCTTTGCCGGTGCCATCGAGGCATTCCTGGCCAGCAGCGAGTTCAACAGGAGGGTCGAACTGGTTGTTGACGCTGATGCGTTCAGGCGTTATCTCGATGTTCATCTCGCTCATCCAATGGCGGACTTGGGCATTGTCGCCCGATGACAGCTCGAAGAACGGGTGAATGTGCATGACGCCGTCACCGTGGGAGTGGATACCGGTGTCGTCTTGAGTCGAGAGGAATCCGGGGAGGAACTTCGCGTCGCCTTCGCCGGTGGCGTTGCAGTTGTACACGCCGTACACCGCGTGCCAATGATCCAGGTTCTGCACTGGCTCGGCCAATGCGTCGCGGGTTGAACGTGCATAGACGACCACGCCGATGCCGAGTAGGCAAATCAATGCGATCAATGCAGGGAAACCCATGCGGGACGCGAACGAGACGTCGCGCTGGCCAGCAGTTGCAGCTGCCTTTGCGACCTTTCGTGCACCGGCATCATCCGAAGCTGGGGTGCGGACAATCGAAGACTCGCCGCCCTTGCTTGAGGTTGCTTGTCGCTTGGATGGGCGGGATGGGGTCGCGGACTTGCCGTCGCCATCTGCGTCACCTGGGGTGCGCTTGCCCTTTTCCGACCAACCGGTCGTGTCATCAGCCATGGCGGAACACGCTATCCGGTGGAAATCAGCCCGAGGTGGCGCCCCCGGACTTCGGAGTCAAATTGCAAACTAGCCAGCGGGCCGTAGATGCACTACATCGCCGACCTGGTGCGTCGTACGAACACCACTGTCTTCGATTTGTAATGCTCCGTCGGGGGCAATATCCACGGCGGTTCCAACGATCGGACCACGCTCCAACTCAAGCCGCACATGTTGCCCCAACGTTGAACAACGAGCCTTCCATGTCGAACGCAAGGTTTCCCGATCGCTCTCAAGGTGACCAATTGCACGCCGTAAAACGTCGACTGCGAGGTCCGCCCTGTCGACAATTGTCCGGTCATTGAGATGACGGTTGATCGAGGTTCCTCGTTCTGCCATATCTGCCGGTACGTCATCCGGCCATGTTGCATTGATCCCGATGCCCACCACGATCGCGTCATCGACGAGTTGTGCGAGCACTCCAGCAACCTTCTTCTGATCGGTCGCTGGCCCAAGCATGACGTCGTTTGGCCACTTGAGTGTGCACGCCGAGACGGTGCGACTACCAATGGCCTCGGATGCGGCAAGTGCCACCGCCCCCACGGACCAGAACCCATCGGCAGGTGACACACCTCGGACCAGCACTGACATGAGTAGGCCCGACTCTGATGGTGCTGTCCAAACACGACCCCGGCGCCCCTTTCCCGATGTCTGCAGATCAGTAATCAGTACCTGCTCAGGGGCGCCGTTTCGGGCAAGGTCGCTCAAATCATCGTTAGTGGATCCGGTCTCCGCTACCCAACGAACCCGCTCCAAGCGGGTACCTCGTAGAGCATCGAGTACAAAAGCTTCATCCGGGCGTTCGGTTCGCGGCGACATATCTGGCAGGCTATGTCCCGTGCTGAAAAAGGTCCTTATTGCTAACCGTGGTGAGATTGCTGTTCGGGTAATCCGTGCTTGTCGTGATCTGGGGGTCACGTCTGTCGCTGTGTACAGCGACCTCGACCGCAACTCCCTCCATGTCCGCCTCGCAGACGAGGCGTATTCGCTTGGAGGCCAGACAGCCGCCGAGAGTTACCTGAACACCGAAGCGATCCTGCAAATCCTCAAAGACACCGGTGCCGATGGCCTTCATCCCGGCTACGGCTTCTTCAGCGAGAATGCAGATTTCGCCAAGGCAGTCACCGACATGGGCGTCGCCTTCATCGGCCCACGCCCCGAAGCCATCGAAGTTATGGGTGACAAGCTTTCTGCTCGAGCGGCTGCCGAGAACGTTGGTGTGAGTGGAGTACCCGGCAACACCGCGGCAGTGACCGACAGCGCCCAGGTCACCGCCTTTGCAAGCGAATACGGCTTTCCTGTGGCCATCAAAGCCGCGTTCGGCGGCGGTGGTCGCGGCATGAAAGTCGTACACGAAGGCGACGACATCCAGGCTGCCATCGACAGTGCGACACGCGAAGCCGTCAACTACTTCGGACGAGGCGAGTTGTACCTCGAGCGGTATCTCAGCCAGCCCCGCCATGTCGAAGTCCAAGTCCTCGCCGACGCTCACGGCAACTGCGTGTACCTCGGAACTCGCGACTGCTCGGCCCAGCGTCGCCACCAGAAGTTGGTCGAAGAAGCACCAGCATTCGGCATTTCTGATGAAGTACTTGCCGCAATGGGCGAGGCTGCGGTCACCGTTGCCAAGGGTTGTGACTACGTCAACGCTGGCACCGTCGAGTTCCTGTACGAACACGGCGAATTCTGGTACCTAGAGATGAACACCCGCCTACAGGTCGAACACCCAGTGACCGAACTGGTCACCGGCATCGATCTCGTCGAAGCACAGCTTCGTATTGCATCGGGCGAAGAACTGTGGTTCGACCAGGACGACGTGCAGATCCAGGGCCACGCCATCGAGATCCGCATCAACGCCGAAGACCCCGCCGAAGGCATGTTCCTGCCAGCACCCGGCACGATCACCAAACTAAACGCACCCGGCGGATTCGGCACTCGATTCGATACCGGCTACGAGTCCGGCGACGAAATCAGCCAGTACTACGACAACCTTGTTGGCAAACTCGTGTGCTGGGGCCACGACCGGCCAACAGCAATCGGACGGACACTGCGAGCACTCGACGAACTGGTGGTCGACGGCGTCGCTACCACCATCCCCGCAGACATCGCCATCCTGAGCCACGACGATTTCAAGGCCATGACTCACTCGACCAAATGGGTCGAAGAGACCCTGGACCTGACCGGTATCGCCGCGGTTGTCGACGAAGTAACCGACGAAGACGGCAACGAACGAGTGCGCCGAGACGTGCCCGTCGAGGTCAACGGTCGCCGCTACTCAGTCAGTGTTTGGGTTCCCGAGTCGGCAGCAGCTGCTCCTACGGGTGGCCCGACACGACGCAAATCCGCATCCAGCGGTTCCGGCGGCGCTGGCAACGGCAAAGTCACCGTCCCTATGCAGGGAACGGTGGTCAAGATCGACGTCGAGGTCGGCCAGGCCGTCGAAGCCGGCGACACCATCCTCGTGCTCGAAGCAATGAAGATGGAAAACAACATCGCGGCCGACATCACCGGCACGGTGAAAGAGATCAGCGTTGCGGTTGGGGACACGGTGGGTGGCGGCGACGTCGTGGTGATCATCGAGGCATAGGGCGTTCTCACTCTTTGGCGCTTTCGCTTCTCGCTCTGGTGTTGCGTACCCGCTTCCGATGGTTGGGGTGCGGCTCCTCGTTACAGGACGACGCTTTCATCACCACGAGGCACGAGCACGTTGCTCGTTCGCTCGTGCGTCGTCCTAACCTCTCGTTGAGCGACTCCCCCCACCTCACGCTCCTCTGTGGCACGTTGACGGGAGGGTTTTGTCAGTGCGTACTGCGGGTCCGACGGCCCTTGACCGACAGCGTCCGTGCTTCGTGACGACATGCGTCGGCCGACTTGCGTCTCGGGCAGACTGTCGTCTAAATTCGAAACAGGTTTCGAAAGTGGAGGGCCGTACGATGGACTTTGGGCTGGGCGGCAGGGTGGCGATCGTTACCGGTGGTGCGTCCAACATCGGGAAAGCGATAGCCACGGTGCTGGCCGAAGAAGGGGCACATGTCGCCATCCTCGACCGCGATGAACCCATGGCACTGCGCACGGTCACCGAGATCACCGACGCGGGCGGCTCTGCAGTGGTGTACGCAGTGGATCTCACCGATGTAGACGCAACCAAGGCAGCAGTAACGTCGGTCGAAGCCGACTTGGGGCCCACGGCGGCGCTCGTGAACAACGTCGGTTGGAATGGTCCCGCCGAGTTCTTCCTCGACTTGCCACCAGAACGATGGGATCAGGCGTATCGACTGAACCTGTTTCCCACCTTCAACGCAACCCACGCCGTTCTTGGCGCAATGGTCGAACGACGTGAAGGTTCGATCATCTCGATTGCAAGCGATGCCGGGTTCGGCGAGTTCCGGGTCGCCGACTACGGGGCGATGAAAGCGGGTGTCATGGCCTTCAGTCGTACTATCGCCAAGGAGTACGGGCGGTTCGGCATTCGAGCCAACACGGTCTGTCCGGGGCTGGTCCTGCCTGCCGAGGGAGATGTCGGCGAACAAAGCCTGTGGACCCAAGACGTGAACTTTGGCGAACGAGAAATCGACAACATCACCAAAAGCATCCCGTTACGCCGCCGGTCCGAAGCAATCGATATCGCGTGGAGTGTCGCGTTCTTGGCTTCGACGCAGGCCCGACAACTCTCCGGGCAAGTCCTCAGCGTCTCCGGCGGCTTCGCCATGCCCCGATAACGGAAGGTACACATGCGCCACCAACGACAAGTCGAATTTCTTGAACGTGTAGCAAACGCTGGCCCCCACCTCGAGGGCCTTCATGGCGAATCAAGCATGATCAACTCTGCCAGCGCCTACACCGACCCTGACCGTTTCGCGGTCGAACAACGGGTGCTGTTTCGAGACGGACCAGTCTTCTTCGCTATGAGTGTGGATCTCCCCGACCCGGGTTCCTACCGGGCCACCACGTTCGATGGCATACCGCTTGTCGTGGTCCGCCAAGCCGACGGGTCGTTGCGCGCCGTGGTCAACGCGTGTCGTCACCGGGGCGCCGCGCTCGTAGAGACTCATAGCCAGGGAACCGGCCTGCGGGTGTTCTCGTGCCCCTATCACTCGTGGACATACGACACCGCAGGCTCTCTTACTGCCCGGCCGATGTCGGCGGGTGCATTCGACGACGTGACACTCAACTGCGATCTACACCAGCGGGCAGTGGCCGAGAAACACGGCATGATCTTCGTGCGTCCCGGTGGGACCGAACCCATCGATGTCGACCAGTTTCTGAGTGGCGCCGAAGATGACCTCGGAGCCTTCGACCTCGGTAGTTACACGTTCATCGACTCGCGAACCAACGAGTGGGACTTCAACTGGAAGCTCGTCTTCGACACCTTCACCGAGTCGTATCACATTCGCACATTGCACAAACAGACCCTTGCACCGACCTTCGATTCCGACGGCGTCATCTTCGAACCGTTTGGCCGCAATCTGGTTTCTATCGGCCTGCGTAAATCGGTGCGCGAAGAAGTCGCCAAACCGAGGGACGAATGGTCGCTGCTTCCCTACGGCACAATCCAGTACTTTCTGGTGCCGAATGGGCTGGTGGTGCACCAGGTTGACCACGTTGAGGTGTGGACCGTCGAACCGTTGGGCGTCGGCCGAGTGCGCACGACCACCGCCATGTATGCACCCACTCCCCCGGCGAGCAACAAGGCACACAACTATTTCGTGAAGAATCTCGACCTGCTTGAGCAGGTCACCGGTACCGAGGACTTTCCGGTGATGGAACGCATCTACGCCAACCTCGCGTCTGGGGCACTGCCCGAGTTGGTCTACGGACGACTTGAGCAACCACTCATCCACTTCCACACCCAGATCAATCATGCCTACGCCGCTGCCACCGCGTAACCCGACACGGCCAGCACCATTGGACAGGACTACTTGGCGAGGCCGCTCATGATCATCATCACCGCGGTGTCTGCGATCTGATCAGCAGACAGCCGCCTGCTCGGGTCAAACCATTCGGTCGTCCAGTTCATGGCGCCGAATGCCAACATTCGAGCTGCGAACAAGTCAAGGTCCGCTCGTAACACGCCTGCAGTAGCCGCAGTTTCGAGTAAGTCGTTCCAGTACGCACCGTATGAACGCTGGTCAGCCTTATGGGCCTTGGCGATATCAGGGGGCACCTGACCGACGATCTTGGCCTGGGCTGATGCGTAGTCGCTCTGCTCCAACACCGCCATTGTGTGCGCCCGAATGGCGGTCTCTAGACGCCTCCGAGGATCTGACTCGATATCGCTTCCGTCGAGTTCCTCGACCGCCTGTCGGACCTGAGCGAATGCTGTCGCTAGACCCAACTGCAGGATTTCCGCAACCAGTTCTTCCCGTGAGGCGAAATGGTAATACAGGCTTCCGGCCTGTATCCCGGCGCGCTCGGCAATATCGACCAGACGAGCGTTGTAGCCGGCCTGTCGAAACTCCGCCGCTGCAGCGTCGAGGATTCGTTTGCGAGTCCGCGCCGACTTCGTTGGCCTTTTGGTATCGCTCGATGTCTCGACCATCAACACAACCTAACCATGGCTGTCCGCTCCGCCCAGGGTACCTGCGACGGCTTGGTCGACCAGGCGGTACTTCTGCACCTTGCCCGTCGGGGTCGTAGGCAAATCGGCAGCCTCGACAAAGACGACACGTTTCGGGACCTTGAACCGGGCCAGCTTGTCACGGCACAGCGCAATGAGCTCGGCAGCGGCTACTTCGTGATCGACTTCTGTGGTCGAGTCCGCGACCGCAATCAGCCAGCCAACTTCGCCCCACTGGTCGTCTGGCACGCCGACGGCAAACGCCTGACTCACCGCAGCATGACCCACTGCCAGTTCTTCAATCTCGATCGGCATAACAAGTTCGCCGCCACTCTTGTACAGCTCTTTGGTGCGGCCGGTCAGCTCGAGATAACCGTCGGGCCGGACGACACCGAGATCCCCTGAGTACACCCAACCGTCTCGCAGCGCCAGTGCCGTCTCTTCGGGTTTGGCCCAAAACCCAACCATGTGTGACGGCCCCCGAGAGATCAGTTCGCCCTCGGCCCCTTCGGGTAACAACTCGCCCGTTTCCGGGTCTGCCGTGCTGTAGTGGGCATGGTTTCCGTTCATGCCAGGTGCTGCAGCCTTGCCAGCAAGTTTCTCTCGCCCGACCGTGGTCGTGTGCATAACCAATGGGTCTTCGGGCAACGTCAACGTTGTGGCGCCCCCACATTCAGTCATGCCGTAGCCGGTGGTGACCTCGGTCAACCCGAGTTCGGTTTCGGCACGCTCCCACACCCATGTCGGAGCGGGTGCGGCTCCTGAGAGGATTGCCCGAAGCGACGATAGGTCGCGTGTTTTCCGATCAGGGTGTTCGAGTAGTCCAACGGTCATCGTCGGCACGGCGAGGATGTCGTTCGCCTTGTGGGCCTCGATACCGGCGAAGTAGTCGGCAGGTGAGAACGAGGTCCGAGGAATGATTGCTCCACCAACGAACATGACTGCCAACAGGCCCTCGACCAGGCCGAACATGTGATAACACGGCAACGAGAACAGCACTCGCCGACCGTCTTCAAATGCCCTAGTCAGCGCCGACGAATATCCGGTTCGCAAGATGCCGTCGTGGGTAACCATGACCCCCTTGGGCGACCCGGTCGTACCTGAGGTGTACAAGATGTCGCCCACATCATTGGGAGCCACCACGCTTTGTTCTGCAGCTCCGACGTTTGCGAGGCCATGTGCATCGAGTTCGGCGAGCGTCATGACACCGGGTCGTGGCTCGACGTCACCTGTCGGGAAAAGAATCACCTGCCGGAGGTCTGGCAGCGCGTTGCAGTCTCCGGACTCCCAGCCGGGCGCGATTCCGTCGAGCATGGACTGATAGTCGAGACCAGCAAACTCGGTCATCGAGATCAGCACGTTGCATTGCGATTGGGCAAGCACGTAGGCCAGTTCGTCTTGCCGGTAGAGGTAGTTGAACGGGATTGCGATTGCTTCGGCCCGAGCAACTGCGAACTTGACGGGCACGAACTCGAGATAGTTGGCCATGATGATGCCAACCCGATCGCCAGGCTGCACGCCAGTGGCGACCAGACCATCGGCCAGCCGAGTGGCCCATGCATCTACTTCGTGATACGAGACGGTTCGATCGTCGGCGATCACAAACGGTCGATCCCCGAACTCCTCGGCGCTACGTCGTAAACGTTCACCCAACGTGACCTCGTCCCACACCGGGAATCGGGCTTCGAGCGCGTCGCGACGGGCGGCGATTGCAGCTGCTGCATCAGTCATTGGTGGTCCTCTACTCTCCGGTGAACACTGGTGGACGTCGTTCGATCACGGCCGCGAGGCCTTCGCGTGCGTCAGCTGTGCCTGACAGTGCTGACACGGTTCGTGCTTCTTCGGGAAGCTGGGCTTCCACGCGTGAACCGAGCCCTGCCCACAACATGCGTTTGGCGTTGGCCAACGCCTGCGGCGCTCCGTCAGCGAGTGTTTCCGCTACCGCTGCTGTTTCGACAGCAAGCTGATCATCGGCGACCACGGTGGTGATCAGCCCCATCGCCAATGCCTCGGGTGCGGTGATGACCGGGTTCGTCAGCACGATCTGTAGCGCCTTGCGCATACCAACAAGTTGCGGGAGGGTTACCGATGTGCCAGCGTCGGGCACCATGCCGACACGAGTCGCACCGGCAAG
>DNHM01000337.1 GCA_003485885.1 Acidimicrobiaceae bacterium | reverse complement strand
CACATTTGGCCGGCTTGAGTCTGACGTCAAAGGTTCCTAGTCTCTGCTCATGTCGCATGATGCTGCTCTTGACCAAATCTTCGCTGCTGCCGAAGTGGGGGACTGGGCGACGTTTCGTTCGATGTTTGCCGACGACGCCCTACTCAAGCAGAACGTTGGTCCGCAACAATCGATCGACGAGGCGATGAAGACGTTGCCACTCTTCACTGCCGACGGCACAACCCTTCGCTACGAGAACGCCCGTCGGGTATCTGGGCCAGACAACGTTACGGAGATACATGACGCGGTCTTCACCAAGCCCGACGGACGGATCGTGCGTATTGACATTTGTGTGGTCGTGCAGTTCAACAACGACGGAAAGATCATCCGCGTCGACGAATACCTGGACTCAGCCGCTGCGGCTGGACTGATGTCCTAACCCGCCAGCACAGACGACCGTTAGGTTTCTTTGCCGTCGGTGCGTGGGGCATGACGTAGCAGTTCGTACAACGCACCCGCTGGCACAGCTGTAGCGCTGGGCGGTGGCACCGCAAGGCGGTATTCGACCACCGAACGATCACCCTCGATCGGGAAACCTTCGGCACCCATTCCCGCTGCCAACGAGATCATCGGGCGGTTCTGGCGCAGTATTTCGAACCGAAGCGTCTCGGCGCCAAGATCGGCGGCGGTTGCGATCAGCAGCTCCATGAGAAATCGGCCAATACCCCGGCCTTGGTACGCATCGGTCACTGTGAGAGCGGCTTCGGCAGATGTCTTGTCGGTATCACGAATCAACCGGGCTGATGCAACACCGAGACCTGACTCATCACCAACCTCGGATGGCTGGTCTGGGTCGAATACGCCCTAGGCGAAGTGGGTCTCATGATCGATATCAGTGAGTGATGTAGCCAAACTGTCGCTCAGTTTTGACCGGGCGCTGAAGAACCGGTTGTACCGAGATTCTTCGGAAAGTCGGGCAAAGCCGGCCTTGACGGTATCGCTGTCGCTGACCCGTGCCGGTCGAATACGAACCCGGCCGCCATTCGAAAGCTTGACCACGATCCCCGCTGAGGAAAGTGGGAGATCCCAGACCGGTTGCATGGGCTTACTCTCGCATGTTCCCGAGCCGAACACTCATCGATGAGCAGTGGCACCTAACCAGCTTTGCATTCAGCCCACCGGCGGTCCCACATAACGAGCCTTGGGCCGCATGATCTTGTTGTTGGCGGCTTGCTCAAAGAGGTGGGCGCCCCACCCCACGACGCTGCCCGGTACGTAGGTTCGCGCTGACGGCTCCGCTCCAGGGTCGGCCTAGCCGCCCCCACCGATATCTACGTTGTAGCCGTCGAACACCAAATCTGCGCCGTGCTGACGGTGGCGCACGATCAAGAAGAGCACGTCTAGGACCGCCTGGCGAACCGCTGCTGATGGAGCATCGCTGTTGGCCAGCTCAATGGCGTCGCCTACGCCTTGGCACAACTCAGGGTGCTCGTCTCTGACCGCGTGGATTTTGTGAATGAGTCGTGGTGACAACTCGGTGAGCTCGGCAAACAAGCCGTCGGTGCCTTCGACCTCCTCGACGTGTTGGTCCAGAGCGATGCGCAGCCCTTCCAGTTCGCGCAACACGTAGTCGCGCCAACTCGGCATGGCCGTCGGCGACGCAGCCGCGCGTTCAGCCTTGGAGACAGCTTCCTTCAGCTCGACTCGACGCTCACCGGCGGCCGAGAGTGCTTGGGACCGTTGTTCGTTGGTGGTCATGGCATCACCTCACATAGGTGTCCACTGTTCGCCATCGTTACCTTGAGAGCAAAGGACCAAAGTCCCTTCTTCGTTTTTCGGGTAGAACACGAGACACGCAGCTGCCCGTGTTTCGCCTCTAGTTGGCGGATGCAGGTATTTGTGATGCGTCGATGTCGAGTGTCCCGAGGATCTTGGGCAGCGAACTGAGATCTTGGATTTCAGCGAATTGCAGGAACACCGAAACGGCGACCTCGGGATCGTCGCGGGGGACGAGCGCAAGCACAACAACACCAGTGCTCTCGCCATCTGGTCGCTCGCAGTCGAGAATCTGGAAGTCAGCATTGCCATCGGGGAGCAGAATTTGCGAGCGGTCGCCCCTGGTGCAGGTTGACCAGAAGTCCAACGCGACGTCGAGGAGACCGCCCGAGTCGAATCCTTCGCCAAGGCGGGCTGCAAAGATGTAGATGCCTGAACGGGTTAGATCCCTGTCGGCGCTATCCGCGCTGAGTTCTTCTAGGGTGCCGCCGGCGGAAAGGACACGAATGGTATCGAGTCCTTCGGAATCGAGTGGCACGGTCGAGCCGTCTTGCACCGTGAAACCCCACTGTTGGGGCACGTCGACGGAGATTGCACCACTGAAGTCTTGGACTCGGGTAAATCCGGTGATGGCAGAACCGAGATCCGAACTTCGTGAGTCGCCGCCCGAGGTGGCCGTGGCCTGAGGTGCAGGTGTTGCCGTCGGTACGACCGTTGCTGACGCCGCCGCTGCTGGTGTTGAGGCCACTGGGAATGGAGGCGGAGTGGTGGATTCTGCTGCCGGAGTTGGTTGGACGACCGCGGCAACCACGGGCGAAGGAGTCTGCGCCGATAGGTCGTCGTCGGTGTTTAACACGGCTCGGGCAACAGCCCAGCCTCCAAAGGCAGCGATCGCCAACGCAAGAAACGCAAGGAAACCTATCTGCCGCACGTTCGTCGACCGGCTTGGTGCGAGAGCGCTTTCGTCCTGTTGTCCGACTGAGTTGGGATCGGCGAAGGGGTGCGCCGTGGCGGGGACCGGTTTCTTGAGGCAATGCTGCAGTTCGTTGCCGAACTCGGCCACGGTGGCGTGTCGGTCGTGGGGACGCTTGTTGAGCGCCTTGAGCAAACACTGTTCAAAGTCGGCCGGTGCTGTTTCCGGATTAAGGGCAGGCGGCTGATCATTCGTAATACGAACAATGAGCGAAGCGAGCCCTTGATCAGGGTCGCGTGAGAACGGTGCAAATCCGGTCGTCAGCGCATAGACCGTTGATGCCAACGAATACAGGTCTGAACGTTCGTCGCCCCGATGGCCGTTGACGATTTCAGGAGGGGCATGGGCGATGCTGGCGGTGATAGAACCGGTGCGGCTGTCATGACCGTCGTCGAGCCGAGCAATGCCGAAGTCGCCAAGTTTGGGTTCACCAGAAGCGGTGAGAAACACGTTGGCTGGTTTCACATCGCGGTGCAGGATGCCCGCCCGATGGGCAACGGTGAGAGCGTCGGAGAGTTTCGCCCCAATCGCTGCGGCGTCGCTCCAATCGAGTGGCCCGCTGAGGTGCAATTGGTCGGTTAACGAACCCCCGGGCAGGTACTCCATGACGAGATAGGGCTGTGCGGCTTGTGTCAGCCCACCCCGATAGACGGTGACGATATTCGGATGTCCAGACACCGAACCCATCGCACGGCGTTCTCGTTCGAACCGTCGCTTGGAACGCTCATCGAGCGACGGCAAGAGCACCTTGACTGCGACTTGGCGGTCAAAGCTGGTCTCGGTACCCAGGTAGACCACGCCAAATCCACCACGTCCGATCTCAACCAGATCGGTGACGCCATCAATCTCTGGCAAACCGGTCATGGGTTATGGCTTTGCCCGCGCACGGATCCAAGCTACTGGTTCGGGATCACCGGTTGCAGCTGCAGCGCAGGATGTTCCGCTGGGTACATCATTCGATGCTGGCCTGCGGCTGGGTGCGCGCCGGTGTGGGTACCACGAGCGCTACGACGGCGACGGCGGCTGACGCCAGTGCACACGCCACCACGATCGGCTCGTAGGAGTCGGCAACGTCGTTGCCGATCGAAAGGATC
>DNHM01000556.1:247-2538 GCA_003485885.1 Acidimicrobiaceae bacterium | reverse complement strand
AGGCCGACCGAAAAGTTATGTTCCCCTGGGGTGCATAACTTTTGTGCGGCAACGGCTGCTTCAGATATCGATGATGACCGGAATGATCATGGGGCGCCGCTGGCTGCGCACGTTCACACAGGTGCCAGTTGCTCGGCGGGCCTTACGCATGAGCGAGGCTCGGTCCCACTTCTTGTTCTCTAATTCAGCATCGATCGCCACGCCGACAAGCCTCACGATCTCGGCTTCGATCTCATCACCATCTTCGCCATCGAGCCAACCACGACATTCAACCCACGGGTCACAGACCTGCTTGGCCTGGGCGAAGTCGACCACAGCGGTCACGGATACGAACCCGTGCTGACCAATAATTTTGCGTTGACCAATGACACCTCGGTCAGGTCCAAGGAATCGACCGTTCAGCATCTGGTGAGCGCCTGGTGTCACGCCGTGGCGGAGGGACAAGCCATCGTCGGCAAGCACGACCTGATCGCCATCTTCGGCCAACAGTGTGTGATCGGCAGCCAGACCTAAGGACTGGGACAACAGTTGGTGCGCAACCAGGTGTCGGTATTCGCCGTGCACGGGAACAAACCATTCAGGGCTCGCCACCGTGTGCAATGTGGTGAGTTCATCACGCTTTCCGTGACCACTCGTATGGATCTCGACGAGGCCGCTGTGCACAACTTCGGCACCACGTTTGATCAAGTCGTTCATCATGTTCGACACTCGAGCTTCGTTGCCCGGGATTGGGTGTGAGCTCAAGATGACCGTGTCGGTGTCATGGATCGTGATCCACCGGTTACCACCCTTGGCCGCAGTGGCAAGCGAAGAACGTTCCTCGCCTTGTGAACCGGTCGAGATAATGCACAACTCGCCAGGTTCAAAGTCGCCGATTTCTTCGATGTCGAAGAATGCGGCGTCGGGAATCTTGAGCAATCCCAGCGATCGAGCAAGTGCAACGTTCTTCTTCATCGACAGGCCAAGAGTGGCGATCTTGCGGCCGTCTTCGAGCGCAGCGTCGGCAATCTGTTGCACCCGATGCATATGGCTAGCGAAACATGCCGTGATCACTCGGCGGCCCTGGTTCGAGCGGAACACCTCTGCAAGAGGTGCACCCATCGAACTCTCGCTGGCCGAACTTCCCGGAGCATCGCTGTTCGTGCTGTCAGCAAGCAACAGACGAATGCCTGGATCTTCAGCCAACGCACCGATGCGAGGCAGGTTTGTGCGGCGACCGTCGATCGGATGAGGGTCGAGCTTGAAGTCACTGCTATGCAGCACCAAACCCTGCGGTGTGGTGATAGCGCTGATCAGACCACCAGGGACCGAGTGAGTGACGGCCAAGAACTCGACACTGAACGGGCCGATCTGCACAGTCTCGTTGTCGGCGACTTCGATGAGTTTGGTGCGCCCCATGACATTACGCTCGTCGCAGCGATAACGGACCAGGCCCAGTGTGAAAGCCGAACCATAGATCGGGAACTCCAGGCCGCGATCGAGCACCTGGGCGATAGCGCCGATGTGGTCCTCGTGGCCGTGCGTAACCAGACAGCCGATGATCTTGTCTTTACGCTCAAATAGGTAATCGACGTCGGGCAGTATCGAATCGACACCCGGTTCTTCTTCACTCGCGAACAGCTGTCCGCAATCGAGTAACAAGAGTGCGTCGTCGGTTTCGATGGCCGCGCAGTTGCGGCCAATGTCGCCAAGGCCTCCGAGGAAGGTGATCGTTACCTCGTTGGTCATGATTGATTCCTGATCAGTTGGTGGGAAGGCTGGCTTCGATCGCCAGGCCGGAACCTTCGATGAGTGCTCGGGCTGCGGCTTCGAGACCCGGAGGTTCCATATGCATGGGCGATCGGCCGTGCCCCACGTTATGACCAAGCATGCGCAACATCGCCTTGGTCGGCACAGGATTCGGCGCATCGAGCATGGATTCGAAGCCAAACGAAGGAAGCATCATCGCATTGATCTGTCGAGCTTTGACGACATCGCCAGCAGCGAACGCGTCAAACATCTGGACATGTTCTTGACCTGTCCAGTGAGTTGCGACGCCGATGGCACCCACCGCTCCAATCGACAACAACGGCAGTGTCAAGCCGTCGTCGCCGCTATAGACCTCGAAGTTCTCGGGGGCTTGCGAGATAAGCACGGCTGTCTCGCCGGGGTCTCCAGCGGCGTCCTTGATGCCGACGATGTTGTCGACGTCGTAGGCCAAGGTGAGCAGATTCTCGGTGTCGACCTTGCGGCCGGTGCGTGCCGGGATGTCATAGATCAGCGTGGGCACATCGTCGCCGGCTGCAGCAACA
>DNHM01000556.1:0-174 GCA_003485885.1 Acidimicrobiaceae bacterium | reverse complement strand
GAAGGCCATCGACGCCAGCCAATACGGCTCGTTTGGTCAGATCCACCGCGGCGCGGGTGTCGTTGCTGCCGGTACCAGCTGTGATGGGCACGTTAACGGCTTCGCGCACGGCACGGAAGAGTTGGCCCTGTTCATCGTGGGTCAGCGTCGGAGACTCGCCAGTCGTACCAGCGA
>DNHM01000280.1 GCA_003485885.1 Acidimicrobiaceae bacterium | reverse complement strand
AGCGGCCGGGTTCCGGAATTGTTTTGAACACATCGTCGAGCGTGGTTTCGCGGTTATACGGACAGATACCACGGCAACGCTGAACCTGGACAATGGTGAGACGTACGCCTTCAATATTCTGTGCGCTCTTGAATCGCAAGAGTCTGCAGGCCAAGAGATTCTCTTCACAGCGGTGTCGTATGACAACCCAGTCAGCCTCGTCGTAACCCAATTCGGGGCGGAGAGTTTCGGAGGCGCTGCCACGATCAGCCTGTATGACAGCGAAACATACGACAACGCTTGGTCCGCTGACACCCTCATAGGCGGGGAGTTAGCGTTGGAGATGATTGGCAACACGGTCACCGGCAGCGGGGTCTTTTGGCTGGTGACGAGCGCACAGGTCCTGGCGTGCCAGGATCGTTCGAGGCGAACTGTTAACCAGAGTCATTACGAAGCTTGCAGTTGCAGCCAGACGAGGCATCCCAATGACGGAAACACCACGAGCACGAGCGACATCGTTCGAGGAACTCGGCGCACTATTCGCACGACTTGGTGACCCAGAGCTGAGCAAACTGAGTGTTGCTGAATTCGAGCCGCGTCCGACCGACGTGATCATCACGCCTTTCGGCAAAAGCGGTACGACATGGACACAACAGATTGTGCACACACTCCGTACCCGGGGTGACATGGACTTCGATGACATCTCACGGGTCGTTCCATGGATCGAGACGAGCCGTCTGCTGGGCCTCGATATCAACGCGGACCAACAATGGTTACCACGGGTCTTCAAGAGTCACCTCAGCTACGACAAGGTGCCTAAGGGTGCGACCTACATCAACGTGATTCGAAGCCCTGTCGACGCAGCGTTCTCCGCGTTTAAATTCATGGAGGGCTGGTATCTCGAACCGGGCACCGTCACCGCTGATGAGTTCGTTGGTCGCCGAGACTCTGGCTACGAGAACCACTTCGTGAGCTGGTGGCCGCATCGTAATGACGACAACGTCCTGTATCTGGTGTTTGAGCACATGAAGGACGACCTTGACGGCACCATCGAACGGATCGCCGCATTCCTCGGTATCGACCTCGATGACGAGTTACGGGCCATCACGCTTGAGCACTCTTCCTTGCCATTTATGCAGGCGCACAAGGATCGCTTCGACGATGCGATGATGCGGCAGCTGTCTGAAGAGTCGATCTTGCCGCTTGGCAGCGACAGCGCAAAAGTACGGGCCGGTACTGTCGGCGATCATGGACTCAGCGCCGACACCGTCGCTGCGATCATGGCCAAGTGGCGAGAGGTTGTCTCTCCAGCGACAGGTTTTGACAACTACGAAACCTTGATCGAATCACTCCGCTGAGACAGCCCAGCTCACCCAGACGGTACCTCTCCCCCATCTGTCGGCCCGTGTACAGAGCCGGGCGCAGACAAACGAAACCGTGACCAAAGGCCCTTGGCAAAACATCCACGACCGCGCACACTGAGGCCACGCAGATCAACAGTTCCTGAGGCAAGACCACCATGACCGCAGCGCTACAAGAGTCCTCTGTTCACCGCTGCTACCTCGGTGCCTCTGGCCAACAACTGACGTGAACCACGACAAGCGTCCACCGTCTCTAGCAGCACAAGATGACTTCGTTCTAGCTGCGTCCGGTCACCCGAGACACTGATGATGGGGATGATCGCTCAAGCGACGGCCCAATCGGTTGACTGGCTCGCTCTGGGCATGGGCCTCGCTGGCGGGCTTGCTCTGTTCCTGCTGGGCATGGGTCAGATCACCGTGTCCCTCAAGGTCGTCGCTGGCGATCGACTGCGGGCCGTGTTGGCTCGACTCTCATCAAACCGAATTGTCGGCGCCATCACCGGTTCGGTAACAACCGCGGTCATCCAGTCATCGTCGGTGACCACAGTGCTGACGGTGGGTTTCGTGTCAGCGAGTCTCTTGTCGGTTACCCAGGCGGCTTCGGTCATCGTGGGAGCCAACCTGGGCACGACCGTGACCGCACAGATCATTGCCCTCGACGTGACCGAGTACGCCTTGGGACTCCTGGCTGCTGGCGCTGCGCTCGCGGCGTTCGCCGGCCGACAGCGCACGACATTGGCCGAACTCGGCACCGCAACGGTGGGACTCGGATTCGTCTTTCTCGGTCTCGACGTCATGGGCGACGCTATGGAACCGCTCGGCCGCTACCAGCCGTTCCTCGACCTGTTGGCTGAGAACAACTCCCCTCTTGTCGGTCTACTTATTGGTGCGGTTTTTACCGGCCTGGTGCAATCATCTAGCGCAACCACTGGCATCGTAATCGTTATGGGAGCGAGCGGACTGCTTGAGCTCGAGACAGGAATTGCGATCATCCTGGGCGCAAATATCGGCACTGCTATCACCGCAGTTCTGGCGGCGATCGGCAAGTCCCGAGATGCATGGCGGGCAGCACTCGTCCACGTTCTCGTGAATACCGTTGGCGCTGCTGCCTGGATCGGTTTCATCGGATCGCTGGCCAACCTCGCGAACTGGATCGGCGGCGATGCTGGCGAGGGCCAAGCAACTCCCCAGCAGTTCGCTAACGCCCATACGGCGTTCAACGTGGTGAACACCGTGGTGTTTCTTGCCCTACTCGGGCCACTCGTCGCGATCACGAACAAGCTGGTACCGGCTTCGGTAGGCACCAAGCCTGTAGGCGCCGCCCGCCCTGCCTTCCTCGATCAGGACGCGCTGGCTACCCCCGTCATCGCTCTCGAGGTGACACGCCGCGAGTTGTTACGTGTTGGACTGCGGGTTCGTTCCATGTTGGTCGGAGGGGTTCCGGCAGCCATGGCCGGCACTCGACGAGAATTAAGCGACATCGAACAACGCGATGACGAAGTTGACGCCCTGCACTCCGAAGTTGTCGCCTACTTGAGGGATCTAAGCCGAAGGCAGCTCAGCAAGGCTCAGTGCTCCGAGATGCTTCGCCTGCTCCGCGTCAACAACGAACTCGAACAGATGGCCGATGTGATTGTCACTGGCGTGGTCGCACCGGGTCTTCGTCGTATCGACGAGGTCGTTACGGTGAGCCCAGCAACGAGCAGCCGTATGGTCGATCTCCAACACGTCGTACTCGGCACGCTCGACGACGCGCTCGAAGCACTCGGCACCGGTGACCCAGATGCAGCTGTTCGGGCGGCCGAGTCCAAAGCCGACTTCTATGATCTCGAACTGATGGCCACCGAACACTTAGAGAATCGCTTGACCGCCCCAGATCCTGCCCGGATAGCGGCGTACTCGATCGAAGTTGGCATGGTTGATGGTCTCCGGCGGGCTCGCCAGAGCTGCCGTCGGATCGCCAGCGCGGCGCGAGTCGAACAGCCCGAAGCAACTACGTGAGTGGCGAATTTTCAGCCAGTATTTCGCAGCCCGGCTGCAACGCCGTTGATGGTGAGCAGCAGCGCTCGTTGGATTTGTGCCGCGCTGGGATGGTCAGGACCTGCTGCCCGCGATCGGGCGAGTAGCTCAACCTGCAACACATTGATGGGGTCGAGGTAGGCATCGCGCACCGACAGGGTCCGCTTGAGAATGGGCAGATCGTCCAGGAGCGCGCTGCCCGACAGTGCGTTGATTTCATGCAGCGTGCGATCGTGTTCTGCGGCGATGAGGTCGAAGAAGTGATGC
>DNHM01000367.1 GCA_003485885.1 Acidimicrobiaceae bacterium | reverse complement strand
GATCTGGCCTCGGTCTCGACTCGGGCTGACCGCGACGACGGCGGCTGGATCGTGAATGGCACCAAGATCTGGACCAGCAACGCGCACACGAACGACTGGTTTATCTGCCTGCTACGCACGACTCCGCTCGAGGCAGACAGCAACAAGCGTGAAGGCCTCAGCCAGGTGCTGATCGACCTCCACAACACCGACGGGCTTGAGCTCAGCCCCATCCCGTTCTTGAATGGCGAGCATCACTTCAACGAAGTCTCGTTCACCGATGTATTCGTGCCCGACGAGAACATCGTCGGCCAGGCAGGCATGGGCTGGAACCAGAACACGACCGAAATGGCCTACGAACGAGGCGGGCCTGACCGCTGGCTTTCTCCATTCTCTACCGTCGAGCAGCTGCTGCGAGAAACACAAGGCACCGACATCGGGGAACGAGCCACCGAACTCTTTGGCGAACTCACGGCCCGCTGGTGGTCCATGCGCAACCTTTCATTGTCAGTCGCTCGTCTGATCGACGATGGCGAGGCACCATCGATCGAGTCCTCCCTGGTCAAGGAGATGGGCACTCGGTTCGAGATCGAGGTAATCGAGAAGCTAGTTGAACTGGTGGACCATCAACTCACACCCGAGTCCGAGTCGCTCTTCCAGCGGCTGCTCGCACAATGTGTACTTACCGGACCCGGCAACACGATTCGAGGTGGGACCATCGAGATCCTACGTTCGGTTGCATCCAAAGGACTTCAGGGGTTGCCAGCATGACCGTCGACGCTCTCATCACCGAAACTGCATCTCGCCTCTTCGGCGAGCAGTGCACCCACTCAGCCATCCAACAAGCCGAGGCCAACGGCGGCGCACCTGAGATCTGGCAAGCATTCGCCGAGACCGGGTTCCCATGGATCTCCCTTCCAGAAGAAGCTGGCGGCTCGGGCGGCACCTTGCTCGATGCTCTCGAAGTCCTGCGCCTGGTTGGCTACTACGCAGCTCCCATTCCTGCTGCTGAGACCGGCATCCTTGGTGGCTGGCTGCTGGCCAGCGCTGGTCTTGCGCTGCCTGAGGGCATCGTGACCGTCGCCCCGGGCAGCACATCTGAGACCAGCACTGACACGATCTCGGTCAGCGACGACGGCGTCGTCACCGGTACCGCTCATATGGTCCCGTGGGGTCGTCACGCCGAACGCCTCGCACTTGTTGGCAACGGCATCGTTGCATCGGTTCCAGCTGCGGCCGCAACCATTTCCCATGCGACCTCGTTGGGCGGCGAACCCCGGGACACCCTGACCTTCGACGGCGTCCAAGCCGACATCGCACCCGCTCCCGACGGAGTCGATGCCGATGCATTGAAGTTCCGGGGCGCGCTAAGCCGAGTCGCACTCATGGCCGGAGCCATGGAGAAGATGAGCCAGCTCACGGTGAGCTACACGAACGAACGCGAGCAGTTCGGCCGCCCTGTTGCCCGCTTCCAGGCGGTGCAACAGCACCTGGTGTGGGCCAGCCAAGACGCGGCACTCACCCGTATGGCGGCCGACAGCGCTGGCCGCGAAGCGAACCGCGGCGATGCCCGTTTCGAGATTGCGTCAGCCAAGCTGGTAGCGAACCAGGCGGCCACACGAGCAACCAAGGCTTGTCACCAAGCCCACGGAGCCATGGGCATGACCCAGGAATACGAGTTGCATCATTCGAGCCGCCGTCTGTGGACATGGCGTTCCGAGTACGGCGGCGTGCGCGAATGGTCGGCATGGGTAGGCCAGCTCGCTACTGCTCAGGGCGCCGATGGCCTGTACCCGCTGATCGCTGGCGGATCAGCCCGGCTGTAATCCTAAGAAATGGTGGCACCCACCTGGAACCTGCAATGGACGATCGGCAACGTTCGCGTTACCCGAGTCGAAGAAGTGGTGACCTACATCGACGCCACTGCGCTCATGCCATCGTTCACGCCGGAGACACTTGCGCCTCATCGCGATTGGCTGGTGCCCCACTTCTTCTCCGACCGCAACGACAAGATGGCGTTGTCGATCCACTCGTTCGTCGTCGAAAGCGACGGCATGGTGATCGTGGTTGATACGTGTGTCGGAGAACAGGACCGTCCGTTACCAAACGACCTCGGCTTTCCCGACCGGCTCGATACAGCCATCGACGGCGGGCTCAGCGCCGTGGACATGGTGTTGTGCACCCATCTGCATTTTGATCATGTCGGATGGAACCTGCGAGCGGTCAACGGCCAATACGTTCCCACGTTCCCGAATGCTCGTTATCTGTTCGCCCGCACCGAGGTTGAACACACCCGCACCGATGACCATATGGAGGTGCTTGCGCCTTCGATCGACCCGCTGATCACTGCCGGTCTTGTCGACCTGGTCGAAACGGACCATCAGCTGACCGAGGATGTTCGTCTCATTCCGACACCAGGCCACACGCCTGGCCATGTATCGGTACTGATCGAGTCCAACGCCGCTTCTGCATTAATAACCGGCGACATGACCCACACACCACTGCAGTTCGCGGTGCCCGAGCTGGCCGCATCTGCGTTCGACACCGACAGCGCTCTGTCCACCCAGACCCGACGCGACATCATCGAACGATTCGTCGATACCGACACGTTGGTGTTGGGTACCCATTTCGCTCCGCCAACCGGGGGCCACCTTCGCCGCTCCCTCACCGGCGCACGCTTCGACACCTAGCTCCCGAAGGTCAGTTAGCCTGCGGCTATGGCGTCTGTTGAACTTGCTGGCGAACAGCGCGCGCTCGACGATG
This sequence comes from Acidimicrobiaceae bacterium, assembly GCA_003485885.1. GTDB lineage: Bacteria > Actinomycetota > Acidimicrobiia > Acidimicrobiales > UBA10347 > UBA10347. The sequence goes on along the minus strand of DNHM01000367.1, from coordinate 412 downwards.
CTCGCCAGGCAGCAGCCGACAAGCTGGCATCGCTGCAGACCATCGAACTGATGGCTGCCGACGACGTCAGCCAGGAGTACATGGAAGCTGTAGTCCGCGGTGCCGTCGAGAAGTTGTCACGAGAGCTCACCGTGTTTGGACGCATCGACGACGAAGAGGTCTGGCGGGTCGGCCTCTATGGCGTGCAGAAGGACCACACGCCAGTTGTCATCGATTGGCGGGCGCCATTTGCCCAGTCCTTCTATCAAGCCGGATTCGACGACCCACAGGGGCTCCATCGCCGCGTGAGTTATGTGGGCTCTATCGATGAGCTATTCATCGAAGAGTTCACCAACGGCCAGGTAACCGGGTCGTCGCCGCTCATGGTAGAGCTCAGCCGCTCTCGGGGCGAGACCATGAAGACGGCCGTTGC
>DNHM01000006.1:3161-3717 GCA_003485885.1 Acidimicrobiaceae bacterium | reverse complement strand
CAAGATCGAGATCTTCTCTGAAACGCTCGACTCGTTCGGACTGGATGACTGCGGCGGTCATCCTGCATGGCGTGATAAACGAGAGTTTATCGGGAGCCCCCGATCCGAGCACTACCCGTTGGCGCTCAATTCGAACCAGCCCGTTACCCGATTGCACAGCCAGTACGACTTCGGCCGAACCAGTCGCGACGCCAAGATCAAGGGTCGTGAGAAGATCACCATGCACCCCGTTGATGCGGCCGCCCGGAATATCGCCGATGGCGACGTGGTGCGAGTCTTCAACGATCGTGGAGCATGCCTCGCCGGCGTTGCGCTGAGCGACCGGGTTCGTTCCGGTGTGGTGGTCCTGCCGACCGGAGCCTGGTATGACCCGCTTGACCCGGCCGACCCGTTGAGCATGGATGTGCACGGCAACCCGAACGTGCTTACGAGAGACATCGGCACCTCGACGTTGGCCCAACAAAGCAGCGCTCACAGCTGCCTGGTCGAGGTTGAACGTTTCGACGATGCGCTTCCTCCGGTCACGGCGTTTGATCTGCCAACAATCGTCAGCGCC
>DNHM01000006.1:0-3099 GCA_003485885.1 Acidimicrobiaceae bacterium | reverse complement strand
CGCTACGGTTGCAGCCATGCCAATCAGTGCGGAAGAGCGCGACATCATCAGCAGGATCCTCGATCAGAATGATCAAGACCTCACGCACATGCTGCCGGAGGTCATGGACAACCCGGTCAACAAGTACACCGACCCGGATCAGCTCAAGCAAGAGATCGACATCTTGTTCCGGAACTTCCCCATTGTCATCGCCCATAACTCTGAGCTGGCCGCAGTGGGCGATTTCCTGACCCACGACGACACCGGCGTGCCGCTCCTGGTCACCCGAGCTGACGACGGTGACGTCAAGGCATTCCTCAACGTCTGCCGACATCGGGGTGCACGAGTCGAGGACGAACCGTGCGGGCATGCTCGCCGATTTACGTGCCCGTATCACTCCTGGACCTACGGGCTCGACGGCAACCTGCGGGGTATGCCCCAGCCCGTCGGCTTCGACACCGTTGACCGGTCGGACCATGGCCTGGTTGAACTCCCAGCATTCGAACGTTTCGGGCTCATCTGGGTTGTTCCCTCACCCCAAGATGAGCCGATCGACGTAGACGCGTGGCTGGCCCCGATGGAAGAACAACTCGCTGGACTTGATCTGGGAAGCCATGTGGTTTTCCGGAAGTGGGCGCTGCACAAGAACATGAGCTGGCGGCTTGCGCTCGAGGGATTCCAGGAGTCGTATCACTTCTGCTCGGCCCATCGGGACACGGCGTGTTCGAACTATCTCGACAACCAGAGCCTGTTCCTGAACTACGAACCACATGTACGTCACTCAGTGCCACTGCCGCAGGTACTCGAGCTTCGGGACCAGCCTGAAGATCAGTGGGAGTATCGACCCAACTTCATGACCCAGAACTATCTGTTCCCGGCCAACTTCGTGCAGGTGATGACCGACCACGTCTACGTGCACACGATCTTCCCCACTGGCCCAGGGACGTGTGCGTTTCATTGCATGATGCTCATCCCAGAAGCACCAGCCAACGAGAAGGTCGAGCGTTACTGGGAGAAGAACCACGACGTGGTCCGGGTCGTCTTCGACGAAGACTTCACCATTGGCGAGGGCATCCAGAAGGGCTTCGAAGCCGGCGCAAACGACCACTTCGTATTTGGCAAGTTCGAATGTGGACTCCACTTCGGGCAGAAAGCCATCGACGACGCCCTTGCTGGCAGAATTGTTGTCTAACCGGGACTACAAGGGCGCAGTCGGCTGCCGTTCGAGAACTCGTTTGAAGTCAGCGAGCAGAGCGGTGTCGACCAACTTCTGGTCCTCGTCGAAGGTCTCCCAAATGACGCCGTCGACCGCCAACATCGATAGCAGCAAAATGGCGCCTTCGCTGCCGCCTTCTTCGGAGTGCAGGTGGTCACCCTCGTTGGCCCCGAAGAAGCCAGCCGGCCGCACCTCGTCGAGCTGCCATTCACCATCGTGTCTTGCCCAGGTTCGATGTTCGCCCTCGACCACCAGCGTGTCGGTCGGGCCGACATGACGATGTGATGGGCAGCGGGCGCCAGGAGCAAGGCGAAAGTACAGGTCGACTTGCTGACGGATCTCATTCACGCCAAGGACCCAGAAGTACAGGCCGTCATAACCAGAAAACGGGCGCCAGGTAATGGAACTGTCGTCGATGTGTTTCGACGGTCGTTGGGCGGCGCGAATCAGAGCATCAGTCACCGATGCATCATGACGTATACCTCGTCCCCGACTCAAGTCAGTGACGAGCACTTGAAAGACGAAACGCCCGTCAGTGCAACTTGCCTAGGCGACTTCGGTCGTCGACACGAAGCCACGATTCGACCGCTGTCGTCACGCAGAGCGCACCCATGTTGAGGTGTCCCTGCAGTGTTATGAGAAACGCTGTATCAGCGGCTTTAACACCCGTTGTTATCAGCGCTCGCGAACAACGTAGGCCAGCCCAGTTTCAGGCACCCACTCGTTTGGGATCAGTTTTGCGAACAAGGATGGCGAGCCCCTGGGCCAAACCATCGCTCTCGTAATGTCTCATCGGGGGTGTAGGCGGTGCGAAGCCGGCCTCGGCGTTGGAGCTCTGGCACGAGATGATCAACAACCTGTTCGAGTCCCCATGGCACCGGCGAGGTGATGAGGTTGAATCCATCTAGTCCAGTGGTGTCGGCGAACTCCTCGAGTTGATCGGCGACAGTCGTAGCGGATCCCACAAATGCAGTACCAGCGCCACCCTCTGCCAGTCGACGGGCGAGGTCACCCACGGTCCACTCGTGGTCTGGATCCTCGCGCTGCCAGCGCTCGACCCAGGTCCGCATCGCTGTCGCTGGAATCGAAGCGATGGGTGTGTCGGCTGAATGCCCGCCCAGGTCGATGCCGGTCCAACCGCCGAACAATGCGAGAAATCCTTCGACGCTGAAGTTGCGGTCCCACTCGGCTTTCATTGCGTGGGCTTGCTCGTCGGTCTCGGCAACGATCAAACGCGTCGCGTGGATGATCTTCATACTCGCGGGGTCGCGTCCAGCCTCGGCAGCAGTCTCGCGCAGCTGAGTGACCAACTCCGCGCCAGCGGGCCCCTGGGGAGCGGCGACGAAGACCGCTTCGCCATGGCGGGACGCGAATTGCATACCGCGCGCCGATGATCCGGCCTGGAAGATGACAGGCGTCCGTTGTGGAGATGGCTCAACCATGTGTGGACCTTGTACATCGAACCATCGCCCGTGATGATCAATCTCATGGACCTTGCTCGGGTCTGTGTGCACATCGTTCGCGGCGTCGAGCACGATGGCACCGTCGTCCCACGACTGCTCCCACAGCTTGTAACACACGTCGAGGTACTCGTCGGCCCGGTCGTAGCGCTCGTCGTGTGCAAGCTGGAGACCCAGCCCTTGGCGCTGAGCATCAGGTAGGTATGAGTTGACGACGTTCCAGGCGATGCGCCCGTTTGTCAGGTGATCGAGCGTCGAAAATAGTTTGGCTGCCTGAAACGGCGGGAAGTATGTCGTCGAGTAGGTAACACCGAACCCCAGGTGTTCCGTAGCAGCGGCCAAAGCAGAGATGAGCACGGTCGGGTCGATGCCAGGGAACTGGACCGCATGACGCACTGCCGCATCCCGATTTCCGCCGTAGGTGTCGTAGGTGCCGTGGACATC
>DNHM01000438.1 GCA_003485885.1 Acidimicrobiaceae bacterium | reverse complement strand
TGAGTCGGCGCGTTCATACACCGTCGCTTCGATGCGGCGAGTGCCAATCTCGACTGCTTCATCGACGGCGTTGCCCAACCCGAGCCAGCCGGCATGACTGAACTCCCACGACTCGAAACGTTGTGCCGTGGGCTGCAGAACGTATTTGCTGGGTGTGGTCCAATCGGCTCCGTGATGGTCGGGGTGGTCGGGTATCAGCCTGTCGATGATCCGCTCGGATGCGTACAAGAAACCAGTGCCCCGAGGTCCTCGCAGATACTTCCGGCCAGTGCCTGAGAGCAGATCGCAGCCGATCTCGTCGACGTCGATGTGTAGTTGGCCGACCGACTGGCATGCATCGAGCAGGTACGGCACTCCGGCTGCGTTCGCAACTGTGCCGACGGCCGCTGCAGGATTGACCAGGCCACCGTTTGTGGGGACATGGGTCAAGGCGATGAGGGCAACATCTTCGTCGACGCGGTTGGCGAGTTCGGCCACATCGACCTGACCGTGTTCGTCGTCGCCAACAACATCGATGATGACTCCTCGGCGTTCTACCGCTCGAAGGAAGCCAACCGCGTTGGCGCCATATGCGGCGTTTGCCGTGATGATGCGCTGGCCCGCTTTCATGGGCACGGACCAGAAGCCGGCGTTCCATGCGGCAGTCGCGTGTTCGAGCCGAGCCAGTTCGCTGTGTGTGGCCCCGATGAGTGAACCGAGAGACGAATACACAGCTTCGCTTCGTTCGGCGGCATCATTGGCCGCCTCGTAGCCGCCGGTCATGGCCTCGTGCTGCAAGTGATGGATCTGCGCGTCGAGGGTTGCCTGAGTTGGCAGTGATGCGCCCGCATGATTCAGGTGGATGATGTTGTCGGCACCGGGCGTAACCGACCTGAGTTGTGCGACCTCGGCGGTACTGAGAGGTGTGTGGCTGACGGGCGCGACAGCGCGTTCAGCCATTGATCTGCCCGACAGCCGACGTCGGGCGGATTCGAAGGAGTTGGCGCTTTTCATCGATCATGGCGGATCGGTAGTCGTCCCAATCGGGATGGGCCTGTCCGGCAACGCGTTGGTAGTAGTCCGCGAGATCATTCGCAGCTTGGTCGTGCGGGTCGGTCGTGACATCACCGAGTTCGGCCACGCCGTCGAACGACACGTAACTCCACGAACTGGGATCGGTGATGTGCACGATGATGCGCGGATCGCGACGCATGTTGGCGGTCTTCGCCCGATCTGATGTCAACGAGATCACGATCGCATCGTCGATGACGGCGTAGCTCACGTCACTCGACTGCGCACGCCCGTCCTTGCGGAGCGTGATTAACACCGCATGTTTACGGGTCGCTGCCCACTCCATTGCCTGATCCACAGTGATTGCCATGTCGGCACCTTAGGACCTCGGTCGTCAACCAGCATGGCGGAAGCGCCGCCATGCTGGCTGAACGAACGGTTACGGCTTCTTGAGGAGGATGTCGGCCATCGCCTCGACGCCGGCAACGAAGTCTGACCGCTGCTGATCGCTAAGTGAGGCGTAATGCCCGGCCGACATCTTGTCGGTGGTGATGTCTGCCGCTTCGAGATTGCTTCGGTCTTCGTCGGTGATAACCAAGTCTTCGGGCCAACCAAAGGTGCCGATGTCATTGGGACGGCGAATCGCATGAGCGACCGAGGCATGCACGCCAGCTGCGATGACCGCGGCCAGGTGTGCACTGCCGCGAAGCTCGCGATGACACACAGCGAGCTGCATGGCTCGCGCCGGCAGGTCGTCGGGAAGTGGTTCGGCCGCGATTCCGGCGTAGAGCTGGAGGCCAGCCGGGTTGACGTCGGCAATGACCTGCTCGGCTGCGGCGCAGAACTCAGCCAGGCCAGCCATATCACTGAGCTTGTTTCGTCCGATCGTTGCGTTGCAGGCGAGCGCCGCCGCGGCAGCGTCGCGAGGCGCAACCTTTTCTTTCGAGCTGTTCCACATCTTCGCGACCACCGCAGGAGCGAAGTAGCCGAACGCTGCAGTGACCACGGGTGCTTCAACATCGCCAAGCACGCCTGCGCGGCCGATGAAGTAGAAGCGCATGCCGTCGAGCCCCAGCGCTTCCTTGCCGTGAGCGATCGTGTCGGGATGGAAATAGTAGATCGCGCCCAGCGAGTTGATCTGAGCGCTGGTTGCTGCAACGAGTTCTTCAGGAGTCATTGAGGTGTGTCGTCTTTCTCGTGGGTGTTTTACTCAGGTTGCCGGAGGGTCGGCGATGAACACAGGGATCTCGCGATCACCAGCCTTCTCGCGGTACTCGGCGTAGGGCGGGAACACGTCGATACCACGCTGGTACCAGGTAGCTCGTTCCTCGCCGGTCGCCAGTCGAGCTTGGGTTTCCCATGGCTCTGGGCCGTCTTGGACAAGCACCGTGGGGTTGGCAACAAGGTTGTGGTACCAACCAGGGTTGGCGGGCGCACCACCTTTTGAAGCGATGAGTGCATAGGAGCCCTCGTGTTCGACCCGCATGAGTGGAACCTTGCGAACCAGACCACTCTTGTGGCCGATTGTGGTCATCACAATGATCGGGATACCGGTATCGCGCAGTGTGTTTGCTTCGGCGCCGCCGGAGGCCTCGTATGCCTCGACTTGTTCAGCTACCCAGTCCCACGTCGACGCGCCATATTTTCCATCAAAGTCCATGACGCAACGCTACGGCACACGGCTCACGATGACCCAACCGTGGGAGCGCTGCACCGCTCCTGTTCCGCTGCATCGCCCACCTTCTGCTGCTGAGAAACTGGCTCTGACTTACCAAATCGTGTGGTTCATGTTGTTAATGCGGAGGGTGTTGATGGTTGAGGTCGGTTTCGCGACATTGCTCTCGGATGGTCCCCACTTGTGCCATTCACTTCCGTAGAGTCTCCTCAGTGACCTCGGAATGGGCGCTGGCCATTGGACCAGGCCATCAGCGATCAAACGCTGATGACCCGATCATCACCACTGCGGCAACTTTTGGCATCTCGGTAGACGATGTCACCGAGTACCGAATTGCCCA
>DNHM01000523.1 GCA_003485885.1 Acidimicrobiaceae bacterium | reverse complement strand
TCGTGGTCCGGCGTGGTCTCGGGCGGTTCGCAGGTACCCGAAGCGCTGGTGAACAAGATCGAAGAAGCCCTCGGCGTCGACTTCACGATCGTCTATGGCCAGACCGAGTGTTCCCCGGTTCTCACGAATACGTTCCCTAACGACAGTGCCGAAGATAAGGGCACAACCATCGGACCACCGATCGGTCATGTCGAACTCAAGATCGTTGATCCGGAATCGCTCGACACCGTGGCGATCGGAGCCCAGGGCGAGCTGTGGGCGCGTGGCTTCTTCACGATGATCGAGTACTTCGAGAATCCCGAAGCAACGGCTGAGACCTTGTTGCCCGATGGCTGGTTGCGCACCGGCGACCTGGCAACGATGGACGAACGTGGTTACTGCCGCATCGTCGGACGGCTCAAAGACATGGTCATCCGAGGCGGCGAGAACCTATTCCCGGTCGAGATCGAAGAGGTCTTGATGAAACACCCAACAGTGGCCGAGGTTGCGGTGGTCGGACTTCCCGACGAGCGTTGGGGCGAGGTCCTCGGCGCATTCCTGCGACTCGACGAACAGGTCGATGCTCCTACCGTGTCTGCGCTACGCGACTACATCCGGACCCAGCTGTCACCGCAGAAAACGCCGGCGTTCTGGTATGCGGTTGACTCTTTCCCGTTGACTGGGTCGGGCAAGATCCAGAAGTTTGCATTGCGTACCTCGTGGGAGGCCGGCGAGCACGAGGCATCTGCCCTCAGCTAACACCGACCACCGATACCGGCCCAAGTCAGGTCCCGGTTAGATCGACACCGACGGCCGCACGGTCGCCCACAAACCTCTGCCACCCATGATCAGTCCATCGATCTCCCAACGAGGATTCTGCACTTCTGACCGGCAAAGCCGATGGTCGCATTATTCGTGTCGTGCCATCTGACGGTGTACCCGAACGTAGCTTTGCCTAGCAGCAGATTGTTGACATGTACCTAGATGATGCGTCGAGCGGCAACAATCAGACAGCCGCAGGTACGACTGATATTTGCGGAGCACGACGCCGGATGCTGCATGCGACGTTCCCTTAGACCGCTGTAAGTAAGGTCGGTGCGTGCCGCCATGCAGATCAACGCCGGACCGAAGTAGTCATCACGCGCTGCTCGGCCTCGCCGGTCGCCAACCCCATCACCGGTGTGTTTAAACAACCAGCCATCCCGATCCTCGATCGCCGTTCGCAACACGTTGTCATGGGCGGCTAGTTCGACCCGCATATCATCAGGGTCTGCTTCCCAGTGGCGCGTTGAACCCTCGACGTCAGTGAACAGAAACGTCACCGTCCCCGTTGGCCGCTCGGCCATGGTGTTCAGCATCCCACACCACGCTGTAACGACGCTGAGAACGCTGCCGAAATTGGCCCCAGCCACTCGGACATAGGGGACCAGCTGCGGTGAAGTGTCGGTGAATGGCGTGATTATTTGGCGGGCCAATCAGCCGCCGACCTCCCACATCTCGCCGGCTCTGCGGCGCGGCGGCTTCGGTCGAGTGCCGTGATTACCGAGTGGATAGCGCAACGTGTTGGACCCGCCTGGGCCCGCGCTGAACTGCCGATCCTGAGCCGTCAGTCGAGCCCAGTGCATGAGGGCCTGTACGCTCGGCCAGGTGAGCGAAGCTCTCCCCACGTTTCGGTACCATCCAAGCCTGATCCGCACCGGTTCTGTTGCGCAGCGACCGATTCGATGCGTCGTCTGTAACGAAGACCGGAGGCACGCTTGCGTCGGTCCTGCGTACTCGGTCGAGGAGATCGAGGAGGGCTCAGTTTGTCCTTGGTGTATCGCCGACGGTTCGGCCGCGATGAAACTCAGCGCAGAGTTCGCCGATGGTCACAGCCTCCGTGACCTTTCAAAGAACATCGTAGAGACGTAACGACCCAAACTCCTGGCTACTCCAGCTGGCAGCAAGATGTCTGGCAGATCCGCTGCAACGATGCCTGTTCATTTTTGGATCGAATTGGGTCTGCCTGGGCAGAAGGGTTGGGGTTCGTGGCAGCGTTGATCCCGTCTCTTGTCGAGGCTGGGTCACCAAGGAGGCCGCCATGGCCGCTCACAACTACGCCAATACTTCCGTTGAGATGGTCGTGTATGACGATCCGCTGCATGTTTCTGAACGGGTCGCGGTCGCGGCCTTTCTCGCTGGCTACAGCGGCGGAACCCGGACGAGCTACACGACTGATCTGCGTATCTTCACTGGCTGGTGCCATGAGCATCGACTCAACCTGTTCTCGGTGAAACGGGCCCATCTTGAGTTGTTCAGTCGTTGGATGGAACAAGAAGGCCGCATGGCCTCAACGATTGCTCGCCGCTTGTCAACGCTGTCGTCGTTCTACAAGTACTGCCAGATCGAAGACATCATCGCCAAGAACCCCGCCGCCAATATTCGCCGGCCCAAAGTCAACGCCGAGTCTCGAACTCTGGGCTTGGATCGCAACGAACTCGGAGCGTTGTTGGTGCAGGCTGGTTTGGGTGATCTCCGAGACGGTACCCTCATCACGCTGCTGGCGTTGAACGGCTTGCGGATCTCTGAAGCGCTCAATGCCGATATTGGCGATCTGTCGACCGAGCGAGGCCATCGCACGTTGGCGATTGTCCGCAAAGGCGGCAAGCACGTCACGGTTCCCATCGCCCCTCGAACCGGCCGAGCCCTCGATCTCTACATCGGGGAGCGCACCATTGGCCCGATCTTCCTTGGCGTCGAGGGCGGCCGGATGGACCGGTACTGCACCGATCGAATGGTCAAACGCCTCGTAAAACGAGCTGGGATCGACAAGCGCATCTCGCCACACAGCCTTCGCCACTCCTTCATCACCGCTGCGCTCGACGCGGGCGTCCCGCTTCGGCGATGTCCAAGAAGCAGCAAGCCACGCGGATCCCAGAACCACTATGCGCTACGACCGAGCGAGGCGAAGCCTTGACCGGCACGCAACCTATGTCGTGTCGACCTTTGTCGCTGGAGCCACCCGGCCAGGATGAGAGATCAACGATGCGATATGAGTATTGACTCATAATGAGTAATAGTTCATACTTGGTTGATGTGGGAGGTTGAAGTCACCGACGAGTTCCTCGATTGGTGGACGACGTTGACCATCGAACAACAAGAAGCGGTCACAGATCGGGTCGACGTGCTTTCAGAGCAAGGACCCAGTCCAGGCCGCCCAATTGTCGACAGAATTCACAGCTCACGGCATCAGTCGATAAAAGAACTTCGAGCGGCCAAAGGCGGAGCGCTCAGGGTGCTGTTCAGCTTTGACCCGCGACGCCAAGCGATCCTGCTGCTCGGTGGCGACAAGACCGGCGAATGGAACGACTGGTACGAATGGGCTGTTCCCCTCGCTGACGATCTCTACGACGAATACCTCGCCGAACTGAAGAAGGAAGGACTCATCTAATGGCCCCAAAGAAATTCTCCGAACTCCGCAAGCAAGTCTTGGAACGCCCAGGCGCACCCGAACGCCTCGCCGAACTGCGCCGCGAAACGCTCGAAGAGATCCGGCTGTACGAACTCCGCCACGGTGAAGCAATCAGCCAAGTAGAACTCGCCGGTCGACTCGATGTCACCCAAGGCGCAATCTCCAAACTCGAACACTCCGAAGACGTCCGCGTCTCCACACTTCGCCAATACCTCGAAGCCCTCGGCGCACGCCTCGAACTCGTCGCCGTATTCGACGACGAAGACCGACGAGTCCCCGTCCACCTCGGCAAAGACACCGCCGCCTAAGCGCAGCTGCGGTTATCGAGCGAATCGATAACTCGTAACGCCGGTACTGCGGCGCGGCATGTTGCGGCTTGGCTCCCGATTATCGGGTGCCTTGATGAATCGCCGGGCGGCTGCCGCCGATAGTCAGCAGGACCGTGGCGGATACATTCGGTGCCCAACGTCCCGTCCGATGTTGTGGTGGGAGTGCTGTATCCAGCATGGAGATCTCCATCTCGGGTTGGTCCGCCTGCTCTCCAATCCGGTTATTGAGTCGCCGGTGATCGTGATCGCCGACGGGCGCGCCAATCGCCCCCTCATTGTCCGGGCACGCGGCGAGCAGCGCGGGATCTGCAGGTCAGCCCAGTTCCTTAACCTCGGGAATACTTCTGACGAAGACGCGGTCTTTCGGCCCTAGTCGCGGCGGCGCGGACGTGGCACAACGAGGGTCGATGCGTCCGACTTCCTGGATAGTGACGTGGTGAGAGGGGTGGTTGTGGTGACGCGTGGAACCAAGAATGGGTTCGGGTTGGTATTGGTCGGGCTGTTCCTCGTTCTGAACGGTTTTGGGGCGTTGTTCTCTTCTCGCCTTTTTGGCGAGTACAACTTGACCGATCGGTTGATGATCGAGGTGTCGTCGCGTGCTGTGGTCACCGACGACGTCGAGCTGCCCACATATTGGTTCGTCTCGTCGTCCGAGGATGTCTGGGTGGAGGGTGCTGCGACGGGGTTCGAGGCGCTCTTCATGGGCATCGCTCCCGTTGATGCGGTTGCCGGGTACCTCGACGGCGTCGCCCACGACGAGATCACCGACTGGGACTTCTTCAAAAACGACATCGAGGATGTGGTGTACACCAGGAACGAGGGCACTACCGATCCTGGTGCTCCGGGGGCCGAGGGTTTCTGGGTGGCGTCGGTGAGTGGCAGCGGTGAACAGACCCTCGACTGGACGATCGAGAGCGGGAAGTGGGTTGTGGTGATCATGAACGCGGACGGCTCGCCCGGGGTTTCGGCCGATGTCCGGCTTGGAGTTCTGGCGCCGTCGGGTCTTGTTCCGCTCGGCTTGGCCTTGTTGGCCGTTGGGCTCGTGGCGCTGATCGGTGGCGTCCGGCTGATCTCGTCCCTGCCAGCTCGGCCCGATTAGACCCCCCGCTGGACGTTGCGGGGTCACTCGGTTCTTCCGACCACCCTTGAAGGACGCGTCGCAGTCCTGTGCGCGGTGTTGGTCCCGGTCCCGTTCCTTGGCGTGGCGATGTTCGGCGCTCTCATCTTCTTGGTCCTCGCCGTACGGAAGGGTGATCGGGGCTTGTTGTTGGTGCTACCCCTGCTCGCGTCGATCGTCGTTGCGATGTTTGCGGTTGTCGTCGTTTTTCAAATTCCTGGTGCGTAGATGCCCACCGGCTGGTAGCGATCAGCAGGGTCCACTGGTTGGCACCGGCAGTGCCCAGCCTGCGAGCGGGCGCTGGTAGTCGACGGATGATAATTGGATCGAAATGAATACATCCAATCGGTTGGAAGACGAAGAAGGTTTGCCGAGGAAAGTGAGGTATCTCATGTTTGAAGCGTTTGCGGCTCGCCATAATCGGAACCGAACAGCCGTCTGGATTGCGGTCTGTTGCATCCTTTCAGCAGCAGCTGCCATTGAGGGAATCTCTGACAATCTTCCCGGGATACTCCTGGCCTTTGGCGCTGCCATTGCCCTTGTTCTGGCTTTCGTTCACCCCTGGCGAAGTGCGACGAAGTTCAGGAACTTACTGTTCGGATCGGCAGCTGCCCTCGTGGTGTCAGGTCTTCTTCACAATGTGTTTGATGCGGTTGCCGGCCAGGTAGAAGGTACGGCTCTACTTCAAGTGCCGCTGCAAGGCCTCGCAGTGGCGACCCTCCTGATTGCCATCCTGATCTGCCCTCCTCGAATCTTGGTTGGCCTCGTTGGCTCGGTTGTGATGTCCATTCGAAACCGATGATGTCAGCGCCTATCCCGTCGGCCAACCGTATTTCACCCCGGTCGACGTATGGCTCGAACTCTCGGTGGTCAGGACTCCGGGCTCGACCGGTCCGGTAGCTGGCCCACCGAGCATTGTTGCATGCGTCTCGTCAGATTCCTGGTGGCGATCGTCGCTGCCGGACTCGTATTGGCGGCTCTTCGGCCCTCCGCAAACGCCCAGGATGATCGGCTTCTGTGTTAATAGCAGCCGGACCAAAGTATCGATGGCTCAGCGCCCAAACGCGCTCGATAACTGCGCCCAGAATCAAGGACACGGCGCCCAGGCTCGCGCCCCATATCGGCCCAATAGTGACACGAGATAATGCCGGCCGCAGGGAGCTTCATGCCGAAGCGATCGCGGTTCGCAGTGCGCCGATTTGGTCGACCAACTCCTCGGCACTCAATGTCGTGCTGTGGACCCAGGCAGACTCCGGTAGCGGCATCGACGGTGATGGATCGGGGTCGAACCGGGCAACGATGTGTACATGCACTTGCGGGTCTCGGTTTCCGAGGATCTGAAAGTTGTTTCGCTTCAACGAGCTGACGCCGACATGCTTGGCGGAGCGATGCGCGATCAGTTCGGCCTCCGCATCGCCCTCGGATGGTCTTCTACGCCAGCCGTTCGCTGGTCGAATCGGCTGCAGTCGCCAGGTCGATAGACGAGGTCTTCCAGACTGCGGAAGTGAGCTAGATCCTGGACCCCAGGTTCCGTATCCTGTACCGGTTCGCAGGGAGTTGCGGACCCTCGGCCGACCGAGCATTATTGGTGAGCATGCGCCTCACTATTCCAAAACCTCCGTACCAGAACGGCATCGGCAAGCAGATCGAGCGTTGGAAAGCAGGCTCGAAGCTCACGACTCCTGAGATTTTCGAGGCTTTCCACATTCATCCTGACTTGGCGTCGCGCACCGGAGTCCTCGGCGCCGGCTTTCTCGGTCACAACCTCATGAGCACCCGGGACCGGGAGATCATCATCGACCGGGTCACCGGAAGCCACGGGGCCGAACACGAATGGAGCCTGCACGCCACCATTTTCGGCAACGCGGTCGGCCTAACCGATGAACAACTCGACTCGACGGTCTCAGGGCCGGACCGGGAGCGAGGCCTCTGGGATGATGACGAGCTCAGACTGATGGAGGTCGTCGACGAGCTTGCAGCCTCTGCCAACCTCGGTGACGACGCGTGGACATTCCTGCAAGACCGCTATAACGACCAACAAATCGTGGAGTTCATCGTGCTCGTCGGTTGGTATCGCACCGTTTCCAGCATGTGCAACGTGCTCCAGATCCCGGCCCACCCCGAATGTCGATCATTTCCCGCCGATGATTGAGGACTTCGGCGGAACGATCGCTCGGTCGGCTCGAATGCGTTGCGGGAGAAGCATCGAGAGATGAGGCGGAGCAAAGAATTGTTCGCAAGGTTGTCGAGTACGTCTACTGCGAGTCTGACGATCTGATATAGCCGCTGGGACACCCGATAACCGCGACCGATAACCCGCCACGCACCCCAAGCATGAATCAGGCCCCAGTGCAGCGAGCCATAATCCCGAGCGACACCGCCATTACGCGTCTGGGTCGTCTCGCTGCCTGACTCGGGGTCTGCCCGGCAAATGGCCGGAATGTTGCGGTCGACTTTGACGGAGTGTGAGGTTGATGACGCGTTGAGTGGTCCTCGTGCGGCGGCTTGTCGGCTGGGTTAGTTTCGCCTTTGGGGTGATGTGGTGTGGCTCGGGGCAGCTTTCTGAGTGATAAGGATCGGCGGGTTCTTGAGCTGTTCCCGGCTGATGTTTCGCCTGATGACCAGGCTCGTTGTTTCGTTTTGGACGCACAACAGCCGCAGTGACGGCCAGACCACTGACCAGTAGCACCGTTCCCCACCGGGCAACGACAGCACCCAAACTCGAGATTACCGAGCGGCCCTCAGGTCGTGAAGTGCGCCGCACCTCGCCGGTACTGCGGCGCGGGCCCAAGTGTTCTGGATCGCGATTATGAGCGGTTGTTAGAGGTCAAGGTGAAGGCGGAGTGCGTCTTCGAGTTGGTCCATGGCGTGGAATGGAACGTTGCCGATTACGGCACCGACACGTTCGACTGCGACGGAGCGCACCTGTTCGGCTTGCGCCTTGGAGTCGACGTCGAGGCCGGTCTCGTCAGCGGGAAGCAGGGTTTGGAACGGGTAGACGTGGTTGATGTTGGACGTGACGGGGACGATCGTCACCACGCCCTGCCCGAGTCGTTGCGCTGTGGTGTTGGCTCCGTCATTGCTGACGATGACGCCTGGTCGTGTGCGGGCAGCTTCGCTCCCCACAACAGGGTCGAGGTTGACGAGTCGGATCTCGCTGCGGCGCATCAGGCGTCCATGGTTGCGGTGTCCCAGGCGCCGCTGTCCGGATCATCTGACCACTCCGAGAACGCAGCAGCGTAGGACTCGGTCAGTTCCGATGCCCGGAGGAGACGGATCGCGCGCCGGAGCGCTGCCGAGCGCGATGCGAACCGGTGGGCCTTGACGTAGTTGTCGAGATACTCGATGTCTTCGTCTGGAATACTCACGCTGACTTTCATACCGCAAGACTACCAGAGTAGTACGATAGGTACTACCGGCCTTTGTAGGCGAGCAGTATTGGACGATCAGCTCGCTCAGTTCGGCCCGAGTGTGGCGTCACGGAATCACCGTCGGTTGGAACGCAGAGGCTGCGCTAGGTGGCGGTGAAGGCGACCGAGATGCCGATCGATTGGGCGGCGGCCCCGAGCTTGCTGTCGCCGGTGACCATGACGAGTTCGTCATCGTTGGCGAGTGCGGCTGATGCGAGGTGGACAGCGTCGTACCCTCGAAGTCCATGCGTCTGGGCCAGAACGCCTGCTGATTTGGCTAGATGGGCGGTGATCTCGACGTAGTCGATCTGCCTGGTGATCGAGTCCAAGTCCTCGACGGCCTCGGCCAGGTCCGCAGAGGTCAGTCGGCCCATTCTTTCGGCCTGGGCAAGGGCCGCTCGCGCCTCGGGGTAGATCAGACGAGTGCTGATCGTGCGGGTAGCGTCATTCCACAAGCGGCGGCACGTGTCCGATGCTGGCTCGTTGATCATCAGGGGAACGAGTGCGGAGGTGTCGAAGTACGCGATCACTGACGTTGTTCGGCGACGAGGTCGCTCACGGTTCCGTTCGCGCTGATGTGTGGAGTTGCACGGCGCTGCTTGGATTGTTCCGCGGGCGAGATGACGCCCTCGTTGATCAAGCGATCGATAGCTCGCGGCCGATCGAGCGGCACCAAACGCGCCACCGCCTTGCCATGGTCGGTCACCGTGACTTCCTTTCCGCCGCGGACGACCTCAAGGTAACGACTGAGATGATCTCGGAGTTCGCGAATGCCAGCTTCCATCCCACCATTATGGCGCTTTTTAGTTGAAGTATCTAGCCATATTCTGTCCGCCAGATATCACCGCAACATAACCACGCACGCGTGA
>DNHM01000461.1:1286-2747 GCA_003485885.1 Acidimicrobiaceae bacterium | reverse complement strand
GAACTCGACGAGTCGGTAATGCCGATGACCTCGGTTCGTTCGACCCCAACGAAGACTCGGTCGCACTCTTGGCCTCACTCGATCCCGCGCTCCTGGCTGCGACGACCACGGCGCTGGACGCGTGTGTCTCGCCGGTAGTGCTTGTCTCCGAGGCATTCTCAAGCGGGCGCATCGAACGTTCTGAACATGCGCAGGCCAGGTGTCTGATCGATCTGCTCGGCGACGGGACCCGCTGGGCCGACGTTGTTGCGGTGTACCAATCGGGCAGGCCGTTTCCCTTTGGCGATCTTGACCAAGCACGAGAAGCGTGCAGAGAGCTACCGGGGGCCGACCAACCACTCACCGACGAGGAACAGGCCACCGCTGATTGGCTGGTCGATCTCGCCGAGGTGATCGGCTTCGAACTGACTCGCGACGAGACCGCATGCATCATCGTCGGCTCACGTGGCGCGGTTGACCCCGGCCTCACGATCGACCTCAACGATCCCGACCTCGACGCGCTTGCCCCGGTGCTTCAGGCGTACGACGCCTGCGTACCGATCGGCGGATTGCTCGCCGGATTCGACGATGGCGCGATCGTCTACTCCTTGTGTCTCGACCGCGTACTCGCCGGGTCCGTTGGCTGGCGCGAGCTCGCCGACCTCGGGGCCCGGGTCGAAGGCCTCACTGGCGAAGAGATCGCGGTCGAACCAGCGGTCGTGACCATCGATGCCGCCCGGGCACGTTGTCTGTCAGCCGAACCGGGTCAGCTGCTGGTTGACCTCGGCGACGTACTCCGGGTGGAAGTCCTGGTGCACGACGGCACACGCCTGTGGGCCGGCGGCATCGATGAGCATGGCGGCACACGTCCGGGCAATCTGCTTGTCATCGACGGAACCACCGGCGAAGTTGTAACGGTATTCGCCACGGAACTGTTCAGCGTCGAGATCATCACCAGCGACCAAGACCATCTGTGGGTCGCTAATGCCGACGGCGAGGTGATCCAGCGAGTGAGCCTGCTCACTGCCACTCTGGACATGCCGGTTGAGCTTGCAGGGCGAGCCGTCGGCGACCTGCAGCTCACCGCCGACGCTCTGTGGGCCACCGACAACAACGCTGGCGCACTCCTGCGGTTAGACCGTGTTACCGGCCAAATCCTCGAAGAGATAACCATCGCACCAGGCGATTGGTATTCGTCGGACCTGACGACCGCAGCCGGATGGCTTTGGCTCACCACCCGCGAGGATCCTGTTGTCCGCCAGCTCAACCCGTCAACAGGCGAGTTGGTGGCCGAGTATCAGGTCGACTCCCAGTACACCACGCACCTCATCGACCAGGGCGACGCCGTTGGCATCTACGGATTTTCTCAACTGTGGCGCATCGAAGATGGCCAAGCCCAGGCAGAGCAGCTCATCGACGACTACGGCCAAGAGGGCCTCGATCCCGACGCGGCCGTTGCCGTCGGAGGCGTTGTTGCATTCG
>DNHM01000461.1:0-1232 GCA_003485885.1 Acidimicrobiaceae bacterium | reverse complement strand
CCGTCGGAGGCGTTGTTGCATTCGCGGACGAGAACGTCTCGGTGCTCGCAGTCCGCGACAGCGCGTCGGGCTTCATCGAGCAACTTCGGTTGATCCCTGGCTTCGTCGACAGCGACCGAGACCTCATCGCCACCGACGGCGTCGACATCTGGTTGACCACCTACGACGACCTTCTCGTGCGATTCGGCGGCTAAGGCATTCGGTGAGTTGGCGTATGCCTGGCGGACCCCGAAGCTCAACTTTCCCTTAGGCGCCGCAACATCTCAACCGTGGCACGTCGTGCACTTCGCGCCTGACAACAACCTGAACAGCAGGGGATTTGTCTACTGTCGTCCTATGGGACTCCGGTGAACGACAGCTCGCACAAACCCCGGCTACCTCGGAGCAAGCACAAGGGTGAGCGTAACGTTGGCGGCCCGGTTGGAACCGGCCCGGCGGCTTCGCATCCCGTGGGCTTCCGCCAAGGCATGCGGGCCATGCGGCACCGAGACTTCCGCATCTTCTTCATCGGCGCAATCATCTCGAACTCGGGCAGCTGGCTGCAGAACCTGGCCGTGCCATTCGTCCTATTCGAACTCACCGGCAAGGCAATTTGGGTCGGGCTGGCAGGTTTTGCCCAGTTCATTCCTTCGTTCTTTCTCGGACCCGTGGGTGGGGCGTTGGCCGATGGGAACGATCGACGGAAAGTCTTGCTGGCGACCCAAACCGCGATGGCGGCGGCTGCCTTCCTGCTGTGGGGTGTCTGGGTTCTCGATTGGCGCGAGCCGGCCCTGATCCTGGTGATCGTTGCGCTCACTGGAGTGTTTGCCGGGCTCAATATTCCCAGTTGGCAGGCGTTCGTGCCTGCTCTCGTACCTCGAGAAGACCTGGCTTCGGCGATCACGTTGAACTCGACACAGTTCAATGCGGCCCGAGCGATCGGTCCCGCGTTGGCTGGTGTGCTCCTCGCTGTTGCTGGTCCGGCGTGGGCGTTCTTCCTGAACGGACTGTCGTTTGTCGCGGTGCTCGTTGCGCTCGCCATGGTCCGCCCTGTGCCGAACGAACGTGTTCCCGGACACGCCAAGAAGGGCGTGATCGCCGGTTTCGGCGAGGGCCTCCGTTACATCAACAAACGGACCGGTATCCGGGTGAGCATCGTGTGCGCCATGCTCGTCGCGTTCTTCGGTAATCCGATCACCCAGTTCACCGTAGTGTTCGTCTCCGATGTCTACGACGCCGGGCCCCGGGTGTTG
>DNHM01000496.1:2603-3252 GCA_003485885.1 Acidimicrobiaceae bacterium | reverse complement strand
AGAGTTCAACGCGTGGTTCCTCGACGAGACCGGCACGATCGAACAGCCTAGGGATGCGCCCCATCCTCCAAGTCGGCCGACACCACCGCCGAACTGGGCAGAGGTTCGCCGACCATGACTCCCGTCGGAATCCACGTATGTGACCAATCAGGCGCTGCCGACGTTGTTGTGTCACTTGGAGATGACGCGACGGTTGCCGACGTATTTGATGTGCTGGGGCTACCGGCACAGACCCTTGTTGACGGCCAGCCGATCGCGTCGCCGGCAACGACGGCCGCACGCGAAGTACTCCATGGGGGTGTTTCGCTCGGGACCAGTCAACCGCAGGGAACGCCACCGCCGTCGGTCGAAGGATTCGTCGACGTTGGTGTGGTGGCAGGACTTGATGCAGGCGCCAGCGTGCGACTCGGGTCAGGACTCTTTCATCTACTGCCGGATGGGGCAAGCCCCGAGAGCGGCTGGTTTTTGCAAGTCGACCCTCGCGATGCGTTGTTTGGTGCACCTCGACCTTGGCATGAACAAGGGCAACACATCGAGACGCTCGAACCATGTAGCGAGTCCGTCCTTGCTGTGAGTCCTCCGGTGGACCCTGAGAAAGCACTGTCACCAACTATTCACCGTCCGCCGATCGGGCGAGGTGGCGCGCCTG
>DNHM01000496.1:0-2551 GCA_003485885.1 Acidimicrobiaceae bacterium | reverse complement strand
TGGGCAACGCTGCTGGCTCCGTTGCCGGTCGCCTTGTTGATGGCCTTCTTCTTCCGACCACTGTTTGCGTTGTTCGCAGCGATGGGGCCGGTTATGGCTCTCGGTCGTTGGTGGGAATCTCGTCGCCGCTATCGGCGAGCGGTGGCCGCTCGGGCGCGGGCGTTAGCCGATGTTCGGACCGATGTTCGCAGGCAGCTCGGGGTCCAGGCCGAGATCGAAGCGCAACGTCGCTGGCTCGAGAACCCACACATCGCAGCCTTATGGCAACGGGCGACAGGCCAGTCGGTGCGCCTGTGGGAGCGGCGACCTGGTGCTGACGGGTTTCTACGGGCGGTCGTTGGTGTCGGGGCGGATCGTTGTCCAAGTGTTCTCGCCGAGTCCAAAGCGGCCGACGAGTTGCGGGATCTTGTCGACGCGCCCTTGCAGCTCAGAACGGTACCCCACACCATCGACCTGGCAGCTCACGCCGGAATTGGTATTTGCGGTCTGCGGCGTCAAGCGCTAGCAGTTGCCCGGTCGCTCGTGGCGCAACTGGCCACGTTGCAGGGCCCGGCCGATCTACACCTCGGCGTGCTGTGCAGCCCGTCGGCGGCTTCAGACTGGGATTGGCTCAAATGGTTGCCGCACCTCGATCAGGCCCTTGTGGGTTGGGAAGCTCGGGATGTGCTCGATGGTGTGTCGCAGATCGAAGTGGGCGAAGGAAGCGACGTTGTCACACGATTGATTGTGGTCGACGCCCCTCAGTCCGATGTTGCACGACTCATTCGTGCAGCGACACGTGCGGGCAGTGAGATCCGAGTGCTTGCCGTGGGTGCAGATCTGACCGAGTTGCCAGCAGTTTGTTCGACAACCGTCGTGATCCATGGGGCCACTGCGGCTGCCTCTGCTTTTGCTTCGGTCGCGATAGCCGGGCGCAACGACACCGGTCCATCGATAACACCAACGGGGATCTCTGACGCAACCGCGCAGAGTTGGGCTCGACAACTGGCTGGCCTCCATGATCCGGAGGAGCGCACCACTAGAGGCCAAAAGAGTGGCGCCGTTAGTCTGCTGCAACTCGTTGGTCGCACGGCACTCAACGAGCTGGGCGCCCGTTGGGCGGACCGTGATGCTGCAAAGTCGCCTGTTGTCACTTTGGGCGTCGGCGTTGACGGCCCGTTCCAACTGGACTTGGCCAGCGATGGACCCCATGCACTGGTGGCTGGCACAACCGGCAGCGGCAAGAGCGAGCTTCTTCGATCGCTCGTGATTGGACTTGCAGTGGACTGCCCGCCGCAACAGCTGAATTTCGTGCTCGTTGATTTTAAGGGTGGGGGAGCGTTCGACGGGGTGCGGGACTTGCCCCATGTAGTTGGGGTGATTACCGATCTCGACGAGGCACTTGTTGAGCGCGCATTGGTGAGCCTTCGAGCCGAACTTGAGCGGCGCGAACAGCTGTTCCGAGACGTTGGTGTGTCCTCGTACCAAGAAGCGGTTGCAAGTGCGGCAGAGCCAATCGCTCGACTCGTGATTGTTGTCGACGAGTTTGCAACTCTCGCTACTGACTACAGCGAACTGATGACAGCGATCATTGACTTGGCGGCGCGTGGACGCAGCCTGGGCATGTACCTCGTGCTTGCCACACAACGACCGAGTGGGGTTGTTGATCAGAAGATTCGAGCGAACACGAATGTGCGTATTGCTCTCCGGGTGCAGGACGCCTTCGATTCACAAGACGTCGTGGGTGTCCCCGACGCAGCTCGCATTGACCGTCAAGCGCCCGGTCGCGCCATTGTTCGTATCGGCGGCGATCGTGCTGTCGAGGTGCAGATGGCGTTCACGGGTGCACCAGACAGAAACGACGAACCATGCGTGGTGCGACCACATCGGCTTTTCAACGGTGTCGGACCAACCCCAGTTACTCCTCGTCCTGAAGCCGCCGAAACTCGAACAGAACTCCAAGTGATCGTCGACACAATCATTGCTGTCTCTGAGTCGAACGAAGCGTCGACACGTGCGTTGTGGGCGCCGCCACTGCCTACCACGTTGGACTGGATTGACCTCGGCACGCGCGAGCTATCAGCATCGGCTCCTGCGCCAGGGTTCGCCTTGGGACTCGCTGATCTACCAGCCGGGCAGAAGCAGTTGCCTTGGCGATGGGAGCCGTCGACAGGGCCGCTTGGCATCTATGCAGCGTCGGGCGTATGTGCAGGAAAGGCCCTGGTGTCACTGGGCGCTGCGATGGCATCGGCCACTGGACCTGACAGCCTCCACATGTACGTGGTCGACGGCGACGCTGGCATCACCGGTGCACTTATGAACTTGGCGCACACGGGTGCCTACATACGCAAGGGCGAGACCGACCGTGTTGAACGCGTCATCCGTCTGTTCGAGGAAACGCTCGATATGCGGCGCTCTGTCTACGCACCCGCCGATCCGCAGTTGGTGCTCATCATCGACAATGTCGCTGCGGTGTTCGCGATGTTCGACGACATGCAGGTGTCAGCGTTGACCGACCGTCTGGCGGCGATTGGCCGCGATGGGGCCACACTTGGTGTCCACCTGGTGGTGA
>DNHM01000154.1 GCA_003485885.1 Acidimicrobiaceae bacterium | reverse complement strand
GATGTTGTCGTCGATGCACTGGGCCAGATCGCACGAGACATGGGCCTGGCCGGACTGCGGTTCCACCCGACCAGTGGTGCAGTGATGAACGCTTGCGGAGTGCTGGCCAACCCGCCCGCCTGCTACGTCAAGTACCCCAGACCCAACAACGGCGGCGGCAGCAGCTTGTGGGACTTCGCCGCCACCGCGTGTCTGTTTTATGAAGTTGGCGCCGTCGCCACCGACATACACGGAGGCCCTCTCGACCTGAATCGGGCGGACTCCAGCTACATGAACCATCGAGGGGTGCTGTTCGCTACCGACGAGGTGCTGGCACAGCGGATTCGAGCAATTGATAGAGGGCTGAACTGAGAATGTCTTCGTTCGACTCCGAGCTCCATGAAATCCATCCCAAAACGCCCACTGGATGGCGCTCCTGGCTGCAGAAGAACCACACCACCAGCGACGGCGTGTGGCTGATCTACTACCGAGCGTCGACGGGTAGCCGTCGCCTGACCTGGGAAGAAGCTGTGCGAGAAGCGCTGTGTTTCGGCTGGATCGACAGCAAGGCCAAGTCGATCGACGACGAGCGCTACAAGCAGATCTTCACACCGCGGAAACCAAAGAGCGTGTGGTCGAAGATCAACAAGCAGCACATCGCCGAGCTCACCGAGTTGGGGCTCATGTCCGACGCTGGACTTCGAGCGGTCGACGTCGCAAAGAAGAACGGTGCTCTACCCGTTGTATTCGGCCAAACGAGAAGAGACGCGGGCGAAGCGCCTGTCCGGTGTACTTGTCGCGCTCGAGGGCGAGTAGCCGAGTCGCACGGACAATTGACCGGTTTGTCGCCATACTCGTTCGACCGAGCGAGTGGAGCACAGACACTCGGTAGGAACTCGTCGAGCGCCTCTGTCGAGGGTGGTGCTGCCGCATCCACTCCGCCGCCCTCCCAGTCGTCCACGCTACGTGGTCGCTGCGCGCTGCTATGAAGCCACGGTCGGGCGAAGAGCGCTCAACCGGGCTCAACCGAGTTCAACCAGGCTGGGTTTGGTGAACAAGGTGCAGGATTCCGTCCACGAGGGCATCTGGTTCCTGCTCTTGGATGAAGTGGCCTCCGGTCGCGAAACGTTGGTGAGGCTGGCCGGTGCTGCCCGGGATGCGCTCGATGAGGTGGTGGTCGAAGTAGCCCAGAATGGGGTCGATCGCTCCGAAGCGGCACAAGAACGGCTTTTGCCACGTCTCCAGCACTCTCCATGCCTGAGCAAACTGGATGAACGGCGAGCCTTCGTCGCCATGGGGCGACGCCAGCGCAGGAAAGATGAGAGGGCCAGCCTGGTAGGTGCGGTCGGGGAACGGTGCGTCGTAGGCAGCGGCTTCGGCGTCGGTCAGCTTGATTGCAGCTCCGGGGATGTCAGCGAGCCCATTGCGCAGCGTTTCTGAGACGTTCATCGAATCAAGTTGGCCTGCGTGCTGTTGCCACCGCAGGAATGCTCCAGGATCGGGCGATGTCTGTTGCGCTGCCATCATCTGGTCCCGATGTTCGGGGTCGGGGAGCCCGCCATTCCCGATCATCACCGCCGCAAAGCGTTCCGGATAACGGGCGACGACTGCCATGCCGATGAGGCTGCCCCAGTCCTGGCCGAACAACACCGTGTCCTGAAGGTCGAGCTGTTCGACCAGCGACGAGACCCAGTCGATATGTCGGGCGTAGGTGTAGTCGCTCTTCTGTGTTGGTTTGTCTGAGCGACCGAAGCCGATGAGGTCGGGGACAATTACCCGGCAGCCCGCTTCGACGAGGCCGGGGATCATTTTACGGTACAGATACCCCCAGGTCGGCTCGCCGTGGAGCAGCAGCACCGAGCGTCCTGTCTCAGGCCCCACGTCGACATAGGCAAGTCGGAGCGGAATGTCGATGTCCGATGCGGTGACTGTCGCGTAGCTCGGCTGGTATGGCCAGTCCGCGAGGTCAACAAACCGTTCGTCGGGCGTTCGTTGTACGTCCGCGGGTATCTCCAATGTTCGGCTTGCGGGTGGGCATGACGGCCCGGGTGTTCTTCTCTACCATCGCACT
The DNA here is from genome assembly GCA_003485885.1 of Acidimicrobiaceae bacterium. Taxonomy (GTDB): domain Bacteria; phylum Actinomycetota; class Acidimicrobiia; order Acidimicrobiales; family UBA10347; genus UBA10347. Next base: position 3,550 of record DNHM01000154.1, on the reverse strand, counting down.
CGCGGCCGGCCGAGGCAGACCGCTGTGGTCGTGCTGAGCCCAACTGCTACCAGTAGCTGAGGGCGCCTTCGTACAGAGCGGTGAGCACCTCGCGGTCGATTTCGATTGGGGCGTTGTCGAGCAGGCGGCGCTGGGGAAGCGATCCTTCGACGAGAGCTGGTACGTCGGCGGCTTCGTAACCAACACCGATCAGGCCGTTTGGCATGTTCGTTGCCTTCATCAGTTCAACGAGTCGATCGCCAAGCGCACGACCTGCTTCGGCTGGACCGAGGTCGGTGGTGTCGACGCCAAGCCAACGCGCGCCATCGAGATGTCGCTCAGGGTTTCCTGCCGACGTATGGCGGAACACCGATGGCGAGTTGACCATGACCGACATGCCGTGGGGGACCATGGGTTCGCCTTGCGGATAACCGTGTGGACAGAAGTCCTTGACGAGACCCGCCACTGAGTACGACATGCCGTGGGGGGCATGGCACCCAGCATTGCCGAACGCAATGCCAGCCAGGGTCGATGCCCACATGAGTTGGTGGCGAGCTTCGGTGTCGGTGGCATCGTGCACGCCCCGCTCAAGGAACAAGCCGATCAGGCGAAGTGCTTCGCCACAACCAAGATCACTCCACGGGTTAGCGCCCTGGCTTGAGGGGCGCATGAACGGCGTGGCGGGCGCTGGGCGCTGGGTATATGGCCGTGCGGTGTAGGACTCAAGTGCATGACTCAGGACATCGAAAGCGCTCGCGGCAACAACGTTGGCTGGCAAGGTCGAGGTCACGTTCGGGTCTATGAGTGCCCGCGTCGGTCGCAGCATTTTTGAGGCAATGCCGGTCTTGGCTTTCATCTCGAGAAGGTCGAACACGGCAATACCGGTGCACTCGCTTCCGGTGCCGCTGGTCGTCGGGCAGGCAATGTGCGGTTTGAGCGTTCCGGGTACAGCAATGCCGCCGCCGATGGGTGCATTTACGTAGTCCAGGAACTCGGCGGGATAGGTGGAGTACAGATTGGCGGCCTTGGCGGTGTCGATGACCGAACCACCACCCACCGAGATGAACCCGTCGACATCGGCATCATTGGCGAACTTGACGCCAGCCTTGAAAGATTCGTCGGTCGGTTCGACCCGGACATTGTCATAGAGAGCGACATCGATCCCCGCAGCATTGAGCGAGGCCAACACAGTGGCGACATGTTCGGTGCCAACGAGCGCATCATCGGTAAAGACAGCGATCCGTTTGATGCCAAGGTTCTTGGCAATGTCGCCAGCTTCTCGCAAGCACCCAGGGCCAAACGTGATGTTCGACGCGTCGATGCTGAATGCGTCGTCGCCAGACTCAAGTGCGACGTCGTAGTAGCTACAGAGCATGTCGGTTCCCCCGGATGATGGCCAGCGCAATCGGCGGGCACGATGTGAACAAGTTACTTCGTGTCGCGACCTGGCAACGTAGAATTGTGAGTCCGCTGCGTGGAAAGGCGCTTCCCGAATGCAGCAAGAGATCGAGTGGCATACCGATCGAGTAACTCGCACGGTGTACGCGACGGACAACTCGATCTATCAACTCACACCCGATCGCGTGGGACTGCCTGACGATGCTGCACAGATAGCAGCATCGCTACGAGCGAACTTCTTGTTGGCCGAACCGAAGGCCATAGTTGCTCGTGGCGGGGGTACCGGCACGAACGGCCAGAGCCTGACAGAGGCCACAACGGTCGACCTCAAGCGCAACATGAATCGTCTGGTGCACGTCGACGTCGAAGCAATGACCGCGGTTGTCCAACCTGGCATGGTGACCGCTGAGCTGAACGCCGAATTGGCATCACATGGTCTTTTCTGGCCACCACACACATCGACTCTGAACCGGGCGACCGTCGGTGGCATGATCTCGACCGATGCAGCCGGCAAGGGTTCACTTGTCTACGGACGAGCACACCGCCATGTTGAACGGCTCGTGATGCTGCTCGACGACGGCACCGAATGGATCGCCGAACCGGTGACCGAAGATGAAGCCGAACGTCGGGCCAATGAACCAGGTCGTGGGGGACAGCTGTGGCGGGCTCTGCTGGACATGACGATCCCTGAAGCTGCGAACCTTGGCCTGCCGGAATTGGCTCGCGGCTTCAGCGGGTACGGCCTAGACCGCCTGCGCGTCGATGGCAGAGTGAACCCAATCGCACTCGTCTGTGGAGCAGAGGGGACGCTCGGCATTCTGGTTGAGGCCACGATCAGTTTGAGCCCGATTCCCGAGCTGACCCGGCTCGTTGTTGCCAGCTACGACACCTTCGGCGATGCGCTCGAGGATGCCGTTGTGTTGCGAGAGACCGGGCCGATTGCGATCGAATCATTCGATGAGACAACACTCGAGCGTGGCCGATCATCACCTGCTTGGCCAGCGCTTGGCGCTGCAATCGGTGATCACCATGGCGCAGTCTTATTGCTGGAGTACACCGGCGAGGCGGCCGAGGACGTCGAGGGGATCATGGCGACAATCGAAGCCACCGGACGCAGCATCGCTCGGCGGGAGATTGAAGGCGCAGCCGAGCAGTCAGCGATTTGGAAGGTGCGAGCCGATGCCGTCGGCCTGCTGGCCAAGGTCTCGGTGGGTGGCCCCGAGCTGTCTGCTCGCCCGACTGCCTTTGTCGAAGACTGTGCGGTGCCGGTCGCAGAGATGCCATCGTTCATTGCTGGCTTCCGTAAGACCCTCGACGACGCCGGACTGATGTACGGCATGTTTGGCCACGCCGACGTTGGTTGTGTACACGTGCGACCAGCACTTGACCTGACCGACCCTGGGCAGCGAGAACTCGTGGCAGAGGTCACCCAGAAAGTCATCGACCTGGTGGCCAAACACGGTGGGTTGGTATGGGGCGAACACGGTCGTGGGTTCCGAGGCGCACATATCGACCAGGTCCTGCCACCTGAGACTGTGATGCTCATGCGTCGGGTCAAGAGTGCTTTCGACCCGCGAGACATCTTCAATCCAGGCAAGTTGTACCGGCCGCTTGACGCGACTTCGCCGCTGCTCGATGTCGATGACCCGGCGATGCGAGGCGAACTCGACGCTCGGGTGACGCTGACCGTGCGCCGAGAGTACGACTCCGCCTTTGCTTGCAACGGCAATGGACTTTGCCACCACTACTCGGCTGACGAAGTGATGTGTCCGTCGTACAAGGCAACCGGTGACCCTGCCCTGTCACCCCGTGGCCGTGTCGATCTACTCCGTTCGTGGCTCAGCGACAAGGGCGGTGATCCAGGCTTTGAGGATTCGCTGGCGGCGAATCTGCATGAGTGCCTGTCGTGTTCGGCCTGCTCGGGTCGGTGCCCGGTCGAGGTCAATGTCCCTGAGCTGAAGTCGCGGTTCTTCGACGACTATCACACCCGTAACCGTCGGCCGCTGAGCCATCACCTGATGAGTCGCTTCGAAGAGATGGCGGTGTTTGCTAGCCGTATCCCTCGCCTCGCCGGTCTTGGGTTGAAACCGGCCGAACGTCTTCTCGGCCTGGCCGATTTACCTGCACCGAAAGGTAAACGAGATACCACGCTCGTGAAATTCACCGGCCAACC
>DNHM01000340.1 GCA_003485885.1 Acidimicrobiaceae bacterium | reverse complement strand
TTAGCCGCTGGCGAGTCACCCACGGTCTGCAAAAGATAGTACGCACTGTGCGTAACTTCCTAAGGAAAGTTCGGTTCGAGCCGACGGTCAGATATCGGTGGCGCTAGCGCAGGCCATGTGCCTTGTTGAGCTTTTCGAACTTGCCAGGATCAAGGGACCGGCCAACAAACGCAGGGTGGTCGGCCGGATAACGGTGTGCTCGATAGATGGTGACGCTTACGTCGCCGTTGCGCCGCTTGTTCTCGAACGGATTGATCCATTCCCACACGACGTCGCCGTCGCGAGTTACTTCGAACAGCCGGCCACTGGCGCCTTCACACACCAGCACCGACCCGGACCACAGTCGTTCGGCACCCGAGATATAGCTGCTGAAGAACTGATGGACCGGTTTGCCCTTGTACGTCCAAGTGATCTCGCCGGTACTGACCTGGATCTCGATCACTCGTGAGCTCGTCTCACCGTTGTCGAAGACTTGAATGTGATCATCGTCGACCCAGGTCACATGGTGCTGGCCGTGTACATCGGTGAACTTGAGCGTGAGTTCACCCGTCTTGCCATCGATGACGCCCACCCGATTCATCTGTCGGGCGCTGAACGCGATATCGCCAGCGGGGTTGACGTCGATCGAGTTGACATGGGTCCACTCCCAGCGCCTGCGGCTGGGGTGGATGGGATCCTTCTTGGGATCGAAGAGTTTCCAGATGCTGATCCTGCGAACTTCGTTGCCTGCCGGGTCGACCTCGACGAGATCGTCACTCAACAGTTGCGGTAGTCGCTCTCGGGGCAGGCGATGCCCACCCTTCACCGCTTTGTGGAGATGGTCATCAAGCTCGACCCATTCGGGCACCATCGTGTTGCCGTTTGGCAGACGCACGAAGTCGTGGTGCTGGAAACGGTTTTCATACTCCCAGACCAGGTTGCCGTCCCAGTCGACTTCTTGCAGCGTGGTCTTGTAGCCACCTAGGCGGGTGACATGTCGCTCGAGCGGAGGCGGCTTCTTGGTGGGCTCATCCTCGGGAGCGTCGGGCAAACTCGGATCCGACCCGCTCATCAACAGATTGCCGTTGTCGAGCAGCCGTCCATAACCAGGGTCAAGGTTGTCGAACGTCCACCGATGAACAACCCGGCCTTCGATATCGAGGAGGTACGCATCGCGGCCATTGCTGGGAGTCACCAGTGTGTAGCCGAACGTCGACTCGTCCGGATCGTGATGGGTTAGACCCGTTGCTCGATTAACAGACCATCCCATGCCCGAACCCTATGCGTGTCGTGGCCGAACGGCCAGATCCTGCGCTAAATGATGGCGGATTCGATGAACGGTTCGCCGTCGACGATCCGTGCGTGCCCGAGCGAGGTGAGGTCGAGGGTGCGGTACTCGCCGTAGGTGATGAGTTCGCTGACGCCTCGACCGATGGCAGGGGACTGCTGGACTCCGTGGCCGCTGAAGCCGTTGGCCAGCACGAAGTTGGCAACGTCGCCATGGGGCCCGACGATCACATTGTGATCGAAGTCGTTGTGGGCGTAATGGCCGGCCCACTGTGTCTGAATCTTGATGCGCTCAAAGGCAGGGATGCGGTTGACGAGTGCCGGCCACACCTTGTCTTCGAAAATGTCCTGGTCTATCTCGTAGTCGTCATAGGCCACGGCTGGATCGATATCCGGCGTGCATCCAGCCATATAGGCATCGCCGTCGCTGCGGACATGGACGCCGCTTGGGTCGATGGTCAACGGCACGTCCCTACCCAAGTCTTCGGCACAGTCGAAGACGAAGGTGTACCGCTTGCGAGGTTCGACCTTCAGCTCAACACCAACCATGTCAGCGATCTGGCTGGCTCGGGGACCGGCTGCGTTCACGACGGTTCCGCATGCCACGGTCTCGCCCGAGGCCAGAGTCACGCTGGTAAGCCGATCCCGATCTCGGCCGATACCAACAACCTCGTTCTTCAGGTACTCGGCACCGTTCTTGCGAGCCTTCTTGCGAAACCAATCGAACATGGTGCCGCTGTCGAAGTACCCCTCGTCGACCAGGTTGTGACTTCCGCAGACGATGCCGTCGACGTTGTAGAACGGGTACGCGGCCTTGATCGCTTCGGGCGACATGATCGTGGTGCCCGCCCCCAGCGATGCCTGCAATGCCTGGTTGATGCGCAAGGTTTCGGCAAAAGCCTCGTCGCCTGCCAGGTACATGTAGCCGAAGTGGTTCACATAGATTCCAGGAACCTCGGGGTCGTTGCCCATGTGGTCCTGGAAGTTGCGCACGAAGTCAGCGGCAAACTGGGAGATTCGGATGTTTAGCGGGTTCGCGAACTGCTGTCGCATGCAGCTGTTGGTGTGAGCCGTAGAACACTGTTCGAAGAGCGGATCCTTTTCGACGACAAGTATCGAGCCGTCGAAGTCAGGATTGGTCGATAGGAACCACGCCACCGAGGAACCAATGATTGCGCCACCAACGATGACAACGTCGTAGGAACTGCGGCGCGGTTCGCTCACGATAGGAAACCCGCTCACCCGGCGGTGTGATCTTCTGTCACGTATCCCTGGGCAATGTCGTTCGCTACCGCATCGGGGTCACGGTCGGCCGGATCGCCGAATCCACCGCCTCCGGGAAGCTCCATGATGAGTCGTCGTCCCGCTGGCACGAGTTCGCGGCCCTTGGTCGGGAACGGGGTGCCGTCGTCGAGGTACACCGCTCCGGGTGCGCCATCGCCGCCGCCTGCTCGGCCTCGTGCCGGGTTTAGTACCCGGTCAAACATGGCCGAGAACTCGAGCTGATAACCGTCGACAGGTCCGATCTCGACCGTCTGGCCGAGACCGCCGCGGAACTTGCCATCACCGCCGCTGTCCGCTCGGATCTCCTTGCGCCACACGACGACTGGCCCGATCTGTTCGGTGGCCTCGGCACTCATCGTCATGACGCCTGACGGAAACGCCGTTGCGGTCAGGCCGTCGAGTGTCGGTCGAGCGCCAGCGCCACCGCTATTGAACATCAGCATTTCGATCGGCGGGCGCGGTTCTGAAGGGTCGGCGGTACGTGCACTGGCCTGGAAGTTCCACAGTGCGCCTGCACCTTCGGCAGGAATGACGCCGGAGAGCACCGGCGCCAGGGCGCCTAAACACAAGTCGGTAACGAAGTGGCCGATGACGTGGCGGACGGCCACTGGGTCAGGGTCTTGTCCGTTCAGGATTACGCCGGTGGGTGCGCTCACGGTGAACGGCAGTAACGACGCATAGTTGTTGGGTAACTCGGGAGCGAGCGCCACCAACATGCCATAGGTGAAGTACGCCTGGGCATAGACGATGGGCACATTGATGCCGAATTCGGACAGGGGAGAGGTGCCGGTGAAGTCGGCGTGCATGCCGTCGTCGGACACGGTGATCTCAACCGCAAGTGTGATGGTCTTGTTGTAACCGTCGACTTTCATCTCATTGCGGTATTTGCCCCTGGGTACTCCCGTGAGGGCCGCCAATGTGGCCGACC
>DNHM01000300.1 GCA_003485885.1 Acidimicrobiaceae bacterium | reverse complement strand
AGCAACACCAGAAATCCGCCGGCTGCGAGTGCAAGCCGGTTGCGGCGGAAACGACCCCAGAACCTGCTGCCGCCCAGGGAGGCGACCTCTGCTTCGGCGGAACCCGAGCCACCAGGTTGATCAGCCAGGTCTTCTACGGAAAGCACCGTGTCGCTCATGAGCGCCTCACCTTGGGGTTGAGCCATGCGTAACTCATGTCAAGCAGGATGTTTGCAATCACCACCACCAGCGTGGTGACCATCACGAAACCGAGCGTGACCGGCATGTTGTTACGTTGCACTGCCTGGACACCAAGCGTGCCGAGACCGGGAATGTTGAAGATAAATTCGACAAAAATGGATCCACCGATCAAGGCCGAGAGCTGGAAGCCCATGAGCGTGACCACTGGAATCGCAGCATTCCGCATGGCGTGCCTAAAGATCACTCGGCGAACTGGGAGTCCTTTGGCCAGAGCGGTTCGGATGTAGTCCTGCTGGAGCACCCCAATCATCGCCGATCGAGCCTGGCGGGCAATAGCGGCCGAGGCAGCAGTGCCAAGCGCGACACAGGGAAGGATGATGGTGTAGATCCAGCCCCACAGTGTTTCAGTTCGGCTGCTGCTCCATATTGCCGGGAACCATCGCAGCTTGACGGCAAAAACCGCAGCCAAGATGATGGCCACCCAAAAGTTGGGCACGGCAATTCCCAACGAGGACACAACAGTGACGAGTCTGTCCTGCCATCGTCCTGCCTTGATCGCCGCAAAAATCCCAAGCGTTACCCCCAAAGTGACCGCGATCAGCATCGACCCGAGCGCTACGGTCAACGTCTTCGAAGCTCGTTGCCTTAACAAGGTGGTGACTTCTTCGCCGTTAAACCAGGACACGCCCAAGTCACCTTGCGCCGCGCTGCTGATCCAGTCGCCGTACTGCGTCAGCACGGGACGATTCAGTCCGAGATCTTCACGCGCTCGTTCAACGGTCTCGTCCGTGGTGTCGTCACCGAGCAGGAACGCGGTGGGGTCCACCGGGTTCAGCTGCATCATGAAGAACACCAAGGTGCCCACCATGAACATCAATGGAATCGCTCCTAGTAGACGAGCGACTAGCAGTCGAAGCACAAACTCCCCCTAACGAGTTCTACTGCGGTTGGAGAACAAACGGGCGTGGGCCAGACCCACGCCCGTTCGAACACCAAATTTCTCTTACTAGTTCGTATTAACCGTCGACACGAACGCCGTATGGCATCGGTGCCTGCATGTTCAGTCCGAGCACCACGCCAGTGACACCGGGACGGTATGCGCCGTTCTGTGAACCATGAGCGAGGGGTACGAGTACACCTCGGTTTATCAGCTCAGTTGCGACCTCGCCGTACATCTGCTGCATCGTGGGCACATCGTTTGACTCAGCAGCCGCGACCATCATGTCGTCGAGGTCCTGGTTGTCGGTCAGATTGAACGGATTCCATGGGCCGTCCACAGCAGTCCACTTCCGATAGGTGGCTGCTGGGTGATAGAGCAACTCACGGCCCCAGGCAATGCCGAACTCGCCGGCACGATTACGGGGCCCGAGCTCACCATTGTTGATCTGCGTCTGTTCAATGGTGATACCAACTGCACCCAGCATCTGGGTCACGAGTTCAACGTGTGGCTGGATCGCAGGCATGATTGGAGACTGCAGCGTGATGCCGTCTGGGAAACCAGCTTCGGCCAAGAGTTCCTTGGACTTTTCTGGATCGTACTCGAACGAATTGTCGAGTTCCGCTACGTGCCACTGACCGAATGCCCCAGGGTAGAGACCACCGAGGCTGTCGCCCTTGCCATCGTGGATAGCGGCGTTGTAGGCCTCGCGGTCGATCGCGTAGGCAACAGCCTGGCGGACCTGAAGGAGCGACAGCAGGTCACCGTCTACGGCGCCTTCTTCGCGGCCAAAAATGTGCAGGTGTGGGAAGTAGTTCGGCACCGAAAGGATCTCGTTACCGCCCTCGACAGCTTGATCAATCTGAGCATCACGGATCGTTGCCATGATGTCGGTCTCACCGGTGAGCAGCGCATTCAAACGAGCGGTGTTGTCAGGTACTGAGGTGACCTCAACCCGTTCGACACCTTGATCGGCTGGATCTCGATGGTCCGCGAACAGCGTGTATACCTCGGTCACGCCTGCTTCGGATTCATCGGCTTGCCAGATCCATGGTCCGGATCCTGCAGGGGCCCGGGTGAGATCGGTGTCGGCAGCGATTGCCGCCGGGCTCACCATCATGCCCATAACCATGGACATCTCGAGTGGGAACTGAGGCTGTGGCGTATTGAAATTGGCCGTGACCTCGTTGCCGTCTGCAGTTGCTGTGTCGAACCCTGCCCATGTGGCTGCGTTCGGGTTGCCGTCGGTTGCTGCGTGCCAGTTCATGTTGTCGGCAACAACCTGGGCGTTGAGTTCTTCGCCGTCGTGGAAGACGATGCCTTCGCCGATGGTGAACACCCAGGTATTTGCGTCGGGTGATGTCCACGAGGTGGCGATGCCAGGCTCAAGGTCAAACGTTGCGGTCTGACGGGTCAGTGTGTCGTACTCGGGGTACAGGTAGGCCGCTTGAGCGGTCTGCGACTTCGCCGGGTTGAAGGTCGTTACGGGAGAAAACTCAACGAAACGGAGCGTGCCAGACGGAGCTGCGACTTCGACGGCCGGCTCCTCTTCTTCGGCTTCGGCGGGAGCTTCTTCTTCTTCCATTGCCTCCTCTTCTTCAGCCGGTGCGCTGTCTTCTTCGGTATCGGACAGATCGATGCTTGCTTCGGTGGTGTTGCCACCGGCCTCTTCCTCGTCGGACGACTCGGCATCGGTATTCACCGTGGTGTCAGCGTCCGACGCCGTGTCTTCGCCATCGCTGCTGCTCCCGCAGCTTGATGCGATGAGCGCGAGCGCTGCGATCATCACTAGCAGTACACGCCAGAAGCGTGTCTTTCCTTCAACCATTACGTTTCCCCTCGTACGGATCTTGTGTCCAACCCGGACACGCCTGACATAGTGTCAGTTGGAGAGCACCTCAGGCAACAACGACTGACAGCGATGACGAACCATGATGACTAACCCTCTCCAAT
>DNHM01000448.1 GCA_003485885.1 Acidimicrobiaceae bacterium | reverse complement strand
CACCACGCTGTCGGCCGACGCACTTGACGCTGCCCGTAAGGTCATCACCGAGAAGTACGGCAAAGAGTTCTGCCCGCCCGAGGCTCGCATGTACAACAAGAAGACCAAGGGTGCTCAGGAAGCTCACGAAGCGATTCGCCCAGCTGGTGCCGAGTTTGCGTCACCGGAGACCGTGGCCAAAGAGTGCGTCAAAAGCGAAGCCCAGGTCTACGAACTGATCTGGCAGCGCACGATCGCCTCTCAGATGACCGATGCCACCGGCGAAACCGTCCAGGTTCGTGTCGGTGTTACTTCCACCGCAGGCACCGCCACCACCTTCTCGGCTAGCGGCACCGTGATCACCCACCAGGGTTTCCGCAAGGTCTACATCGACGGTGATTCCGACGACGATGAGACCGGCACTGCGGCATTGCCCCAGGTTGCTCAGGGCGACGATCTGAACGCCAGCGAACTCGAAGCCAGTGGTCACGAGACTCAGCCCCCATCGCGTTATACCGAAGCCTCGTTGGTCAAGAAGCTCGAAGAGCTCGGTGTTGGTCGCCCGTCTACCTATGCCGCGACCATGGGCACCATTGAAGACCGCGGTTACGTGTGGAAGAAGGGTTCGGCGTTGGTGCCGAGTTTCACTGCGTTCAGCGTGATCAATCTGCTCGAAGCACACTTCCCTGACCTGGTCGACTACGACTTCACCGCCCAGATGGAAGTTGACCTCGACGGCATCGCCGAAGGTACTGGCGAAGCGATTCCGTGGCTGCGCAAGTTCTACTTCGGCGACGACAACGATGACGGGCTCAAGGAAAAGGTCGACAAACGACTGGGCGAAATCGACGCCGCGGCGGTGAACAGCATCCCACTAGGCGTCGACGCCAATGGTCAGATGGTCGTCGGTCGTGTCGGCCGATATGGCCCGTATGTGCAGCGTGGCGATGGCCAGCCTGATCTTGATGGCAAGCCGAATCGCGCCTCGGTCCCCGACGATATTCCGCTCGACGAACTCACGATCGGAAAAGCGATCGAGTTCATCGAAGCCCCAAGCGGTGATCGCGAACTCGGCGACGATCCAATCAGTGGCAAGGTCGTGTTGGTCAAAAATGGCCGCTTCGGTCCCTACGTGCAGCTCGGCGAGATCGACGACGATCCCGACGGCAAACCCAAACGCGCATCGATCTTCAAGTCCATGGATCCGGCCGAGGTCGATCTTGAGACGGGACTCAAGTTGCTTGAGCTGCCGCGAACGATCGGCACCCACCCCGAAGACGGCACCGAGATCAAGGTCCACAACGGCAAATTCGGCCCCTATCTGACCAAGGAGTCGGCCGAAGAGGGCAAGAAGGCCGAGACCCGCAATGTGCCGACCGAAGAAGCACTGCTCACGATCACGATGGACGAGTGCCTTGTGCTTCTCAAAGAACCCAAGCGTCGTGGCCGGGCCGAACCTAAGCCGCCGCTGAAAGAAATGGGTATCGACCCGTTCAGCGGTATGGCGATGGTGATCAAGGACGGCCGCTTCGGCCCGTACATCACCGACGGTGTAGCCAACGCGTCGCTGCAGAAGGCCGACACGATCGAAGAGATCAGCGACGAACGAGCCAGCGAGCTACTCATGGCCCGTCGTCAACGGGCCGGCACGCTGTACATGGAAGACGGCGTCGAGAAGTGGGACCCGCCAGCTAAGAAGTCTAGGAAGAAGGCTCCAGCCAAGAAGAAGGCTGCTGCCAAGAAGAAGGCTCCAGCGAAGAAGAAGGCGCCTGCCAAGAAGGCTGCAGCCAAGAAGTCGGCGACCGACTAACGGTTCTTTGTCAGGCGACTCCTGTGACCGAACCGGCAACCGAATCTCTGAGCAAACGCACGCTTGCTGGACGGATCATTGGTGGCCTCTGGGCAGTCAACTTCGTGCTGCTGGTGACCGAGACGTTCACGTTCAACGGTCAAAGCCAATTGAGTTTTGCCTTAGCAATAGGTGCTGTGGGGTTGCTGTTCCAACGGTAAGAGCCGGGCAGCTTCAGAGCGCAAGTCGAGGGTTCCACGTGCATGTCTGTAGGAGTGCAGGCCCCCGCCTGACCAGTTGCCGGTACCGTTGATGCGATGGAGGCGGTCCCACCACCCGAAGAACGGGCAGACGAGGTCGCGGGTGCAGCGAGTCGTTTTACGGCTAGTCAGGCACCGTTTGGTGGCTGGAAAGCACTCCGAAATCTGATTTGGGGAACGCCGGAGTTCTTGCGCTTGTGGCTTGCTCAGGTGGTGACTTCGACCGGCGAGTGGGTGTTCTTTCTCGCCGTCACGATCAAGGCGGTCGAAGTCGGTCCGGGCACGCCTGAAGGCGCGGTGGCGCTTGTGCTACTCGCCCGACTGGGCCCTGGCTTCTTCTTGGGGCAGCTTGCAGGGGTGTTGGCTGACCGTTGGGATCGACGCAAGCTCATGGCCGTGTGTGATGTCGCTCGAGCGGCTGTGGTCTGCGCGTATCCATTCGTCAGTCACGTTTGGCAATTGATCCTGCTGAACTTGGTTCTCGAGGCGTTCACGTTGTTGTGGATCCCGTCCAAAGAAGCGATGGTTCCCAACCTGCTTCCATCAAAACACCTGCCAACGGCCAACACTCTCTCGGTCGTGGCGACCTACGGCTCAATCCCGCTCGCGGTGTTACTCATGTGGATCTTCGATGCGCTTAGCGGCGACGGAACTACCGCAGGGTTCTTCTTTGACTCGGGGACTTTTGTTGTGTCCGCATTGCTGATCTGGTCGATCACGGTGCCGATTCGCCGCCGTTCTGAAGTGGCAGAACAGTCACGATCGATCGACGCTGACAAGCTTGAACTACGCAGTATCTGGACCGATATGCGCGACGGGTGGCGGCTGATCCTTGGTGACCCGGTCCTGAAGGCTGTCAATATTGGGTTGGCCGTGGGCCTCGTCGGTGGGTCAATGCTCGCCATCTTGGGTCGTGTGTATGTCGAAGAAGTACTCGACGCCGCTGAACACAGCTTCGCGCTGCTCGCGGGGTTCGGACTTGGTGTCGTCATCGGTGTGTCAACGCTGCTGGTTGTCTCTCAGCGGATCAATCGCCCGTGGGTCTTTGGCCGCTCGCTGTTGCTTGCCGGAATTGCACTGTTGGTCGCTACATCGGTTGATGAGCTCGGGCTGGTAGTGATCCTGCTCGGCCTCGCAGGGTCGATGGTTGGTGTCGTGTACATCCTTGGTTTCACCATCTTGCAAGAGACAACCGACGACGAGATGCGAGGCCGGGTTTTTGCTGCCGCCTACAGCGTGTCTCGGCTGAGCGTTGGCCTGATCCTGGTACTTGGACCGGCGATAACCGTGTTGTTCGATCGCATCACCGAACTGACGGCCGATGGCACCGTGAGCGTCTTTGGTTACCGACTGCTGATCCCTGGCGTGCGCATCACCTTCTGGCTCGCTGCGCTCATCATCATTGGCGCAGGCACGTTTGCGATCCGCACATTGCGTACCGGCGGCTCCCGCTCGGGCCTGCGGGCCGTCGAGTAGTCACATCTGGTTGGGCCGCGCATCTGGAGGGCCAGACACTGGGTGGGAACGACGGGAGATCTTAGGCAAGAGCTGTGGATGGCCTGCTGGTCTGCCTACGCTGCACGGGTGGGTTGTTACCAGGAGCACGCAACGGCATGACGGGTCGTTTCATCGCCTTCGAAGGCGGCGAAGGTTCAGGCAAGTCAACCCAGGCACGCCGAGTGGCCGAAGCCCGTGGTGCGTTGCTCACCCGTCAGCCTGGCGGCACCGAGATCGGTGCGTCTATTCGTGAACTGTTGTTGAGCCCGGACACCACCGGCCTCTCAGACCGTGCCGAGGCGCTGCTGATGGCGGCCGACCGAGCCCAACATGTCGACCAAATGATTCGCCCCGCACTCGAGGCTGGCCAAGACGTCATCTGTGACCGGTATGTCAGCTCATCGTTGGCGTATCAAGGTGCTGGTCGAGCGCTTGGCATCGACGCCGTACTCGGCTTGTCCGAGTTCGCGGTCGGTGACACGTGGCCCGATGTGAACGTGCTTCTTGATGTCCCCGCCAGCGTCGGCCTCGCCCGGATCGATGGGCCACCCGATCGACTCGAACAACAGGGCGTTGGCTTCCACGAACGGGTTCGGGAAACGTTCCTGGCGTTGGCAGCGACAAACCCTGACCGTTGGCTCGTGATCGACGGCACCCAGCCGGTCGCTGCGGTAGCCGCGGAGCTCGATGCCGGGCTCCATGAACGCTTCGGATGGACTTTATGAGCGACACAACAACGGTCGACGTCGACGCCGTGTGGGACACCGTCGTCGGTCAGAGCGAAGCCGTTTCAGCGCTGCGGTCATGGTCCCGTGACCCGTTGCACGCGTACCTCTTTGTTGGGCCATCAGGCACAGGCAAACGCCAAGCTGCCCGAGCGTTCGCTGCGGCAGTGCAAGCGCTCCACTTCGGTGGCGACGACGTTGGCCGCGACCGGCAGATGCGACTAGCGCTTCAGGACAAACACCCCGATGTCGAAATTTATGAACCCGAGGGTGCTCAGCTGCTGGTGGGCCCGGTTAAGGATTCGATTATTCCGTCGGTGTTCCGCAAACCTTCCGATGGGGCCCGACGCATCATCGTGATTGACCGTTTCCACGATGCAAATGCTGCTGCGGCGACTGCGTTGCTCAAGACGGTTGAAGAACCTCCGGAGAACGCGATCATCATCCTGTTGGCCGAATCGGTTCCCGTCGAACATGTTGCGATTGCCAGCCGATGTTCGCGGATCGAGTTCCCGCCGCTGAGCCGCGCAGATCTGGCGAACTGGATTGCCGAGCAGGGGATCCACTCGGATCAGGTCGATGTGATGATCGAAGCTTCAGCCGGTGATCTCCGGCGACTCGAGCTACTCACGAATGACCCTGGCTTCTCACAACGTTCCGTCTTGTGGCAACAATTGCCGACAACGATCGATGGCACCGGCGCAACTGCTGGCCGGTTGGTGCGCGAACTCATCGGGCTGATCAGCGCGGCGTCGGAACCGCTTGTTGCCCGCCAGGCCCGTGAACTCGAAGAGCTCGATGCACGCGAAGAGATGCTTGGCACTCGTGGGTCTGGGCGCAGCGGTGTCGACGCCCGCCACAAACGTGAGCTGCGTTTACTCCGTGTCGGCGAATTCCAGTTCGGCTTACGGGTGTTGGCCCGCCGGTACAGCCGGGAGTTGGCCGACGGCGGCGGTCGCGAGATTATCGATGCAATTGCCCGTCTTCGCCACGCCAACGAGGCGCTTGTCCGAAACCCGAATGAGACGCTGCTGCTCCACAACCTTTTCTGGAACCTCCCACCCCTGCGTGGTTGATGCGTAGGGCCTACGGCGATCTCTCGTACCCAGGTTGCGGTACTAACGTCGAGGTGTTCGTATGAATCTCGTGCCCTCACTCCTGCTGCGCAGCATTGTCGTAACTGCCTTGGTTGCAACCACGTTGCTGATGGCGATCGTTGGAGCGACGCCAGCGTTGGCGCAAGGGGTTGACTGCGAACGGGTGCCGTATAACGAGGTCATCATCGTGGTGTGTACGTCGGGCGGTGTCGACACACCTACCCCGACACCGTCACCTA
>DNHM01000042.1 GCA_003485885.1 Acidimicrobiaceae bacterium | reverse complement strand
ACGGTCCGACTTCGAGGTTGTGTCGTGGCCCAGCAGCAAGAGAACACAGCTCGAGACAGCTGTTAGAAGTCGAGGGTGCGGGTATCAGGGTGGTTGGGATGCCATGCGAACCAGAAGGATTGTTCGGTGATGATCCGGTCGCCAGCTGCATCAAAAACTCGCACGCCTGCACCTGTTGGCTCGACCGTCAACAGATCCCCGCCGACCTCGATCTCAACGATCTGGCCGAGCGCATTGAACGCTGCAACGTCGAACGCGACGGTGTCGCCGTTGCGTTCGATGCCGACGACCTCGGTCTTGATAGCGAAAGTGTCGGGCACATCCAGGATCGGGAACCAGACATCGGGGTTGTCGTAATAACTCCGATAGGCCTCGCCTGGTGTGTAGTCGTAGCTGATGGGTGGCCGTTCGGGGTCGTCGAAGAAGATCGGTCGCGGAAGTTTGAGTACTTCGGTGTTCGGGTTCTCGGCAAACCAATCGCTCCACCGCATGTGGTTGACCGAACGCAGCGTTAATTCAGTACCAAGTAGCGGTCCGCCTATACCCACGCCGCGCAGGTGTGACCACAAACTTCCGGTCTGGACGTCGTACATGATTTTGTTCGAGTTCAGCAGGAGCCCACTGGTCTGGAAGTCAAGCCGCTCGCCTGCAACGTTGCGCTCGAAGACCAATGCACTGCGACACAACGTGCAATACACCAGAGCCAGGTCTTCGCCACCAATCGTGTCGTTGGCTAACTCGTGGCGAGCAAGGATGCGCAGGGGATAGGCAACAGCCTGGCCGTTCGCTATGACGCCGAGCACAATCTCGTCGTCGACCATCCAGTCGGCTTGTGCTGCCGGTACTCGGGCAGGATCATTCAGCTCAGGGATCCCTCCTAAGGGAACACCACCCCATTGGACACCCGCAACCTCAACCTGGTCCACGATCGAACGGATCAGGGGACCGAACTCAGGATCGATACGTTCGTAGAGGGTCGCCTTGAAATCGACGTAACCGTGGCCGCCATCGAGTTGGCGTGTCTGGGACCAACTGCCGTAGCCGATCATGTCTGCGATGCGAGCCTGGGATTCGACACCGGTGATGGCTTCGAGTGTGGTAGCGATCAAGGCAGATACTTGCATCGAGACATTGATACGCAGCAGATCGATTAGCCACGGAACCCATCGTTCGTTTCGGTTATCTGCGATGGTCTCGACCAGAGCGGTAGCGGTAGCGGTCGTGGAACTGTCGATAAAGACGGCAACTGCTTTTTCAACATCGGTATCTGAGGCCGTAGCCATAAAAGAGTTACTGGCCACGGCTGTGGTCTGCGAAGGAACAGCCGGGTTTGGCAGTCCGTCCACTTGGCTGCTGACTGCATCGTTTGATTCGGCGGGTGCACAGGCGCTGGCGAGAACGACAGTTGCAACCAGTCCTGCCACGAGGGTCAGCAGTCGGGAGAGCGTCGTTTTTTGTCTCATGCCATGCTCAAACCCGCTACGGCGTCGAAGACTTCCCGCGTCCTCGACCTTCGAACAGTCCAGCAATTCCCGTGGGCGCTACGAACGTCATGATGATGAGACCGGCGCCGAACACAATGGCATCGCTATCCAACAGTTCAAGAGCCCCATTTACTGCTGGAACCACGATCAAAGCGAGTACGCCATAGATCGCTCCGGCCAACGTGCCGAGACCCCCGATGACAGCCGCGGCATACAAACGAAGCGAAAGAAAAGAGTCGAAGTCGGCATGGCTTATATAGGGGTTCAAGATGGCCTGCAACACGCCGGCGGTGCCAGTCATGGCTGAGGAGATAGCGAGTGCCCCGGCCTTGGCGTAGCGAACACTGATACCAAAGGTGGCGGCCGCAGACTCGTTATCTCGCACGGTGCGCAGGGCCCGTCCCATTCGGCTGTCAACGAGGTTGCGGATGATGACGAACCACAAGGCCACGACTGCAATGCAGATGCCATACCGCCACACATGGACATGATCGTCGAGGCGGAGAAATGCAGGTGGCACGAATGCATCGTTGTCCACGTTTCGCCCCGACACGCCTCCGGTCCAGGTACCTAGACGGCGCGCGAATGGAGGAAACGCTAGTGCGGTACCAAAGGTGACAAGCGCCAGGTACAACCCGCGTACCCGCAGCGCAGGAAGCCCAAGAATCAGCCCGATCAGGCCAGTGAAGATGGTTGCGAGGAAACCAGCGATGTACAGCGACAAACCTTGGTCAATGAAGTTCGCCATTGCGAATGCTCCCACACCCACGAAGACCCCGTGGCCAAGTGAGATGAGGCCGGTGTAACCGGTGAGCAGGTTGACGCCCAATACAGCGAGCACCAGCACTGCCAGCCGGGATAATTTGGTGAGCTCCAACGATGTCGTGACGAACGGCGGGATCAGTATTGCAAGAGTCAGGACCGCCATGCCGATCTTTGCGCCTCGGCCCACTTGTTTGGTCCCGAGCTCCGGAGGTGTCCCTACGGCATCGTTGTTGATTCGTGACTGGATGCTCATACGCGGTTCACCGGGACAGTTCCGAACAGGCCGTGGGGTCGAACAGCCAACGCAAGGACCATGGCTGCCAGCGGCGGCAGAAGCGTGAGTTCGGTCGGGATGCCCAGGTACGGTGGCGCAAGACTTTGCGTGAGGCCGATAATCAGCCCACCAGCAATGGCGCCCCGAGGGCTGTCGAGTCCGCCAATAGTGGCTGCTGCCAGTGCGTAGATCAATAGGTTCAACATCGTGAGAGGATTGAGCGTGATGGCACCACCGACGAGAGCTGCGGCCAATGCTCCAATTGCAGAGGCGATGGCCCACCCAACAGTCAGCGTGCGGCTGACGGGCACACCAACAAGTGCGGCTCCTTCGCGGTTGCTGGTGATGGCACGAAATGCCAAGCCGGTTTTCGTATTCTGGATGAGCAGGCTGAGAAGAACGAGTACGACCAGCAAGGTAGCCCACACGCCAACAGTCGTGTAACGCAAACGGGCACCGAAAATGCCGAAGTAATCATCCTTACCGGTGGGGAACGGGCTCTTGACCCGACGGGAGAACGATCCCCAGATCTGGAATACAAGGCCATTGATCAGGATCAGTAGGCCAATGGTTACGTTTACTTGTGACAGCGTCGACCTATCGGCGAGTGGTCGCATGATGAACCGCTCGATCGCCGCCCCAAGCAACGCCCCGAAAGCCACCGCCCCCAGAATCGCTGCCCAGGTAGGCCACGGGTGAAGTGGTAGCCATCTCGACAAGAATGCCGTGCCAGCGATGGGTACGCCAATACCGGTGGAACCTGCCGGTGACAGCAGCGTTAGCGCAACATAGCCACCCATCAGGCCCATTTCGCCTTGTGCGAAGTTCAGAAGTCCTGTTGAGCGATAGATCATGACGATGGCCAACGCCAGCGATGCATAGATCGCTCCGGTGAACATTCCATCGAAACACCGCTGTAGTAACAGTTCCATCAGCGCACCATTGAACCGGGTTTGGGCCGTCGCAACCAAACCCGCGGGAAGATCGTTCGAAAACGCGAAGAGTTGGTGCCAGTAGCCGCCGGCTGTCGTCGAGGTTTGTAGAACAGGGTCAGCAGCTTTTGCCGGGAACCCTTGCGCAGTTCGAACACTGGCCGCTGGGTCAGGGAGTGGCCGCCAAAACGAAAAGAGCCGACGCCCGAAGGCGCCGGCTCTCGTCGAGCATGTCTAGCCCCTGGAAACGAACCAGGATGCTAGGGCAGGATTAGCAGCCTTCGCCAGCAACCCAAGCGCAGTTCTGTGACTTGCCGTCGAGGTCGATTACGCCACCCTCGATGACCCAGGACTGGTTGTCGTAGTCGAACTGGGAGAGGTCAGAGCCCTCTACCAGGTA
>DNHM01000039.1:5274-6678 GCA_003485885.1 Acidimicrobiaceae bacterium | reverse complement strand
GACGACAAGATGCTCGCCGGTTTGAAGATCGCACGCGAACAACGAATGCAGGGAGGGAATGCCTGATGGTTACGCCACTGACACCGGTCATCACCGAACATTGGGATCGCCCCGACCTTTACACCCTCGATGGCTACCGAGCCGTGGGTGGCTACCAAGCCTTGGACAAGGCACTCGGTAGCGATCCGGACGACATCATCACGACCGTGAAAGACGCCGGTTTGCGGGGGCGCGGCGGAGCCGGCTTTCCCACCGGCTTGAAGTGGAGTTTCGTTCCGCAAGGCGACGGCAAGCCGCACTACCTCGTGGTGAACGCAGACGAGTCCGAGCCGGGGGCGTGCAAGGACATTCCCATCATGATGGCCAACCCACACGCCTTGATCGAAGGTGTGATCATTACGTCCTTTGCTATTCGCGCCAACCACGCATTCATCTACATCCGCGGTGAAGTCCCGAACGCCGTTCGCAAAGTGGAGTTCGCGGTCAAGCAAGCCAGGGAAGCAGGGCTGATCGGGAAGAACATCAAGGGCAGTGGTTTCGACCTCGATGTCGTTGTCCACTCTGGTGCCGGTGCCTACATTTGCGGTGAGGAAACTGCCCTGCTCGACAGCCTCGAGGGCTACCGCGGCCAGCCTCGACTGAAGCCACCTTTTCCGGCGGTCGCCGGCCTGTATGCATCGCCGACGGTCATCAACAACGTCGAGACGATCGCGAACATTCCCTACATCGTGGACCGTGGTGTGGAGTGGTTCCGTGGCTTCGGAACCGAAAAGTCACCGGGCTTCAAGGTCTTCGCCGTTTCCGGGCATGTGAAGCGGCCCGGGATCTACGAGGTGCCACTGGGAATCACCATGCGCGAGCTGCTCGATTACGCCGGTGGCATGCGTGACGGCAGTTCGGTGAAGTTTTGGCTTCCGGGTGGATCGTCGGTCCCGATGCTTACCGACGAGCACCTCGATCTCCCACTCACGTACGAGGCGATGGCCGAGGCCGGGACCATGCTCGGCACCGGAACTCCCATGGTGTTCGACCAAACCGTGAGCGTCGTCAAGGCCGTCACTAGGTGGCTGGAGTTCTACAAGCACGAGTCCTGCGGGAAGTGCACGCCGTGCCGCGAGGGCACCACCTGGCTCGAACGGATCTTGAGCCGCATTATTGCCGGCCACGGTCGCCCCAGCGATATGGCGCTACTCACCGAGATCTGCGAGAACATCAGCCCCGGTATTGCCTGGCCGCCAAAGCAGACAACCATTTGTCCACTCGGCCCGTCTGCGGTATCGCCGATCGCATCGTCGATCGAACGTTTCCGCAACGAGTTCGAGGACTACATCACCCTTTCTGATCGCCGAGTGATTCCGGTGGGGTCCGCATGACTGACAGCGTTGATACGACCGACGAAACCGA
>DNHM01000039.1:0-5168 GCA_003485885.1 Acidimicrobiaceae bacterium | reverse complement strand
CCCCGCTTTTGTTATCACCCTCGCATGACGCCTGTAGGTATGTGTCGTATGTGCCTGATCGAGGTCGACACCGGCCGAGGCCCAGCGCTTACGCCGTCATGCATGTTGACCGTTAGCGACGGCATGGTCGTCGAGACCGAAACCGACATGGTGAAGAAAGCTCAGGACGGCGTCCTCGAGCTGCTGCTCATCAACCATCCTCTGGACTGCCCGGTCTGCGACAAGGGTGGCGAATGTCCGCTGCAGGACCAAACCATGTCCTACGGTCCGGGCGAAAGCCGGTTCATCGAAGAGAAACGCCACTTCGAAAAGCCAATCCCGATCAGCGAGACTGTCTACCTGGACCGTGAACGTTGCATCCTTTGTGATCGCTGCACCCGGTTCGCCGACGAAGTCGCTGGCGACCCGCTGATCCACTTCATGGGACGTGGCAATCAGACCCAGGTCAATACGTTCCCCGACGATCCGTTCGCTTCATATTTCAGCGGTAACACGGTGCAAATTTGTCCGGTTGGGGCACTAACTGCCAAGCCGTACCGGTTCAAGGCCCGCCCTTGGGATCTGTCCGAGGTCGCTACGACCTACCCAAATGCAATGGGTGACCAGATCACCATTCAGTCGTCGCGTAATGAGGTTCTGCGTTACCTCGGTGTTGACTCCGATGCGGTGAACTGGGGTTGGCTAGCCGACCGCGATCGTTTCAGCTTTGAAGCCACCATGAGCGACCAGCGCTTGACCACACCGTTGGTCCGAGGCGATGGCCTCGGTAATGCCGACGACGGAGGTAACGAACTTGTCGCTACCACCTGGGCGGTTGCACTCCAACGTTTGATCGTCGCACTCGAAGATGCCAACAATAATGCTGGCCCAGCTTCGGTTGCGGTGCTTGGTGGTGCCCGGCTCACGAACGAAGGCCAGTACGCCTGGACTCGTTTCGCCAAGAACGTCATCGGTACCGACAACGTCGATGCCCAAATCGGCGATGGCTTGCCTGCTCAAGTGGTTGCCTCAATGCCTCGCACCACCATCGCCGAAGCGTGCGCCAAGGGCGGCACGATCGTGTTGCTCAGTGGCGATCCAAAAGAAGAACTCGGTTCGCTCTACCTGCGTTTGCGTCATGCCGTCGTGCACGACGGGGCAACACTTATCGAGTTGACCCCGAACGAAACCGGCCTGACCAAGTACGCGGCACACTCGGTGCGAGTTCGCCCCGGCGACATCGCAACGGTTGCCGATGCGCTCGCAACTGGCTCTACCTCGGCGGACATCGGTTCATGTAAAGCGGATGAACTCGCCAGGATCGCAGCTGCGATCGATGGTGCCGAGTCAGTCTCGGTGGTCTGTGGTCGCACGTCGCTGGCTGATAGTGCTGACTTGACCGTTCAGGCACTGAACGCACTCGCCAAACTCGACAAGATTCGTTTCCTTCCTGCGCTGCGCCGGGGCAATGTCCATGGTGCAATCGACATGGGAATGGCTCCTGGCATGTTGCCGGGCCGCACCTCACTCGATGGCGCCAAGGAGTGGTTCACGCAGTCTTGGGGATCCGTTCCCGCCAAGCCTGGTCACGACGCTGCCGGCATCCTGCAACAGGCCGCTGGTGGCAAGATCGCGGTGCTGTTCCTACTCGGTGCCGATCCGCTCGCTGACTTCCCTGATCCTGAACTCGCTCAGGCCGCTCTTGATGGAGCCGATCTCGTCGTTGCCGTCGATCCGTTCATCAACGCGTCAGCTGCCTACGGCGCCGACCTAGTGCTGCCGGCGGCCGCGTTTGGCGAAGTCGACGGCAGCCACACCAATCTCGAAGGTCGCATCACTGCAGTCCGCCAGAAGGTCACGCCTCCCGGCACAGCCCGTCCGGATTGGATGATCGCTGCCGAGCTCGCAATGCGGCTCGGAAACGATATGGGCTTTGGTTCTGTCACCGACATCACCAACGAAATCGCCGCGTTGTCAGCGCTCCATGCTGGGGCCGACGCGGTTGCAATCGACGCCGCCACCGACGGTCTGATGCCTGGCGCCGATGCAAACGCTGCGTCCAAGGCACCTGCTGCGCTGGCCTGGTCTGATCAAGGCCCGGTTATGGATGCACCGGTCTACGACAGTTACTCGTTCCGACTGGTAGTCGACCGCTCGATGTACGACGGTGGTACCCAAACCGCGATGTGTCCGTCGATTGCGGGTCTGGCTGTCGCTGGAGCGGTACGGATTAACCCAGTCGAAGCCGCCAAACTTGGGGTCGATTCGGGGACCACGGTGCGAGTCAGCTCACAACGGGCCTCGGTCGAGGGTCCCGTCGTCGTCGACGACCGGATTGCCCCCGGTGTCGCAGCTGTCACCCATAACCTTGCGGGCCTCGACGCACGTTCGCTTATCGACATGAGCGAACTCGTCACCGATGTCAGGATCGAGACGTTATGACCGCGGTTTCAATCAGCACCATGCTGCCACTAGCTGTCGACCCGCTCTTCGTGGGTGGCGTGGGCCTCGAAGAAGTCCTGATCGTGGCACTCAAGGTCGGTGTTGCGTTTGCGCTGCTAATGGTCAGCGTCATGCTTATGATCTGGTTCGAGCGCAAGCTTCACGCAGATATGACCAACCGTATGGGCCCAACCATCGCCGGGCCGTTCGGGCTGCTGCAAACACTCGCCGATGGCATCAAGTTGTTCTTCAAAGAAGACATGCTTCCCAACGAGGAACGGGGCGACTCGACGATCTTCCGACTTGCGCCGTATCTCACCTTGATTCCGGCATTCCTGATCTTCACCGTTGTGCCTATCGGTGGCGACTTCGACAATGCCGATGGCAAGGTCAGCTGGTGGGGCAACACCACCCAACTCCAGATCGCTGATCCACCGGTAGGCATCTTGTTCGTGTTGGCGCTGTCGTCACTTGCGGTTTACGGCATCATGCTGGCTGGCTGGTCGTCGGGGTCCAAGTATCCGCTGTTTGGTTCGGTGCGTGCTTCGGCCCAGATGGTTTCCTACGAAGCCGCACTCGGACTCTCGCTTGTGGCCGTGCTGGTGAAGTCGGGCACGTTGTCCACCCACGACATCGTGGTTGGCCAGGCCGACGGGTGGAACTGGAACCTGTGGATCACCGGGTTCATACCCTTTATCGTGTTCCTGATTGCGTCAACCGCTGAACTCAATCGCCCACCGTTTGACCTGGTTGAAGCCGAGCAGGAAATCGTTGGTGGTTTCCACACCGAGTACTCCTCGATCCGATTCGCGTTGTTCTTCCTCGGCGAGTACATGAACGTGGTCACCATGTCGGCCATCATGGTCACGCTGTTCTTCGGCGGCCCCGACGGACCGATTCCATTCCTTGAAAGCCTGGGCTGGGCATGGGGCATCCTGTGGTTCTTGCTCAAGATCCTGTGTTTCTGTTTCACATTCATTTGGTTCCGGGCCGCGCTCCCACGATTCCGCTACGACCAGCTCATGGATCTTGGTTGGAAGTTGCTTATCCCACTGTCGCTCGGCTGGATCGTGGCACTCGTGGCATTGGATATCGGCGTGGCCGAGGGCTGGAATCGTTTCCTTGTCTTTGGTTTAAGTCTTGCTGGCCTGCTGGTTATGGGCGCCTTGCTCAACGCTGCGATACAGAGCGGTAAACGTAAACATCTCGCTGGGGAAGGTTTCGACTGATGGGACTCTTTGAGGGCCTCGAAGGCTTCAAGCTCACGTTTGGCAAACTCTTTGACGAACGTGTCACCGGCGACTACAAGGGTGGCCGATTCGACGACGAGAAGCGCGACAAGCCGGTGCGAATGCACGGACGTCATGTGCTGAACCGTTACGAAGACGGCATGGAAAAATGCATCGGCTGCGAACTGTGCGCTGGCGTCTGTCCTGCCAACTGCATTTATGTGCGGGGCGCCGACAACCCGATCGATGATCCGGTATCTCCCGGCGAACGTTACGGCTTCGTCTACGAGATCAATTACCTGCGGTGTATTCACTGCGACCTGTGTGTCGAAGCCTGCCCGACGCAGGCGATTACCGAGACCAAGATGTTCGAGTTCTCGTTCACAAACCGCCAAGACGCCATCTACACCAAGGATGAGTTGGTTGTCGGCGACGATGGTCAGCCTCAACATCTTCCGTGGGAAGATTGGCGCCCGGGCGAAGACGAACACACGTCGGCGTGGATGCGAGCCACCTCACCAAGCGGCGCCGCCGAATACGTTGGCAAGGTCGCCTGGTCCGGCGAACTCGGTTATGGCATCCGTGCCCCAGAAGCTGGCCAAACCTCGGATCTTGCCGACACAGACGATGATGCCGCCAGCCCGCATCAAGACGGCGACGCCGAGATCGCGGCTGCTGCCGATGCAGCAGGAGGTCACCACTAATGGAGCTTGTTGTCTTCCTCATCGCTGGCGCGCTGGCGATCATCGGAGCGTTGGGGCTCATCGGGTTCCGTAACCCGGTGCACTCGGCGCTATCGCTGGTGCTGTCGCTGTTCGCGGTTGCGATTCTTTTCCTGAACCAGGACGCACAGTTTCTGGCTGCGGTCCAGGTGATCGTGTATGCCGGCGCCATTGTGGTGCTGTTTCTGTTCGTGATCATGCTTCTGGGCGTTGATCAAGCCGAAGATCTGTCGGTCGAACCCATCACAGGGCAACGGCCGATTGCCTTGGCGATAGGTGCTGCGGTGTTAGTGCTGTCGGTGCTGTTCATCTCCGTCGCTGCCGACGGCGGAGCCACCGGCCAAGAATCGGTCACCGCCACCAAGGTCGATTCGATCACCACAACGACACAGTCTGCAACCGATGCACTTGCCGACGACCAGACCGACGGCACCGAGGCATTGCCCAACATCGAGCAGCTCGGCCGGTCGCTGTTTACCGACTATGTGTTCGCCTTCGAAGTCACTGCACTGTTGCTGACGATCGCAGTTGTCGGCGCCGTGCTGCTGGCCCGCAAACCCAAGGGTGAACTTGCGCCAATGCCAGAGATTCCCGTGCGTAATACCAGCGGTGCGGCGTCTTCACCAGACGAGACAGAAGAGATGGAAGAGATGGAGGACGCCTGATGGAACTTACGTCCACCTGGTACCTGGTGCTGGCAGCGATCCTGTTTGCACTCGGCGCCACCGGATTGCTGGTTCGCCGCAACCCACTCATCATGTTCATGTGTGTCGAGCTCATGCTCAATGCCGTGAAC
>DNHM01000256.1 GCA_003485885.1 Acidimicrobiaceae bacterium | reverse complement strand
CAGCAAGTTGATCGGCGAACCCAGCACTCGACGAACCAATGCCATGCAGCAATACCAGCGGGGTGCCGCTCGATTCGCCCATCTCGACGATCGCGAGCGGACCAATGCGGCGGCGCCGAACCTCGGCTGAGTGGTCGACAGCGCCCATCAGACGAACACCCCTGCGTTGCCCGCCAGGTTGTACAGCGAACGCAGCGCGGCCCACGCAGTGACATGTGAGGTCTTTGGATTGTCTGGCGACGGTGCGTTGGTGATCTCGAATCGGTAGGTGCCACTGTCCGCTTCGACCACGACGTTGTGGGTGTTCACCGTTGCGGTCGGCGAACCGGTCACGGTCACCTCGACCACCTCAAAGGATCCTGCAGCCAGCGCCAGCGCCGCAGAGACATTGAGCGATTCAGGAAAGCGGGTCACGGCGTCGGCCACCGTGCCTCGGAAACACTCGACTGCTTCGGCCCGTGAGCGCAGGGCTGCGCAGAGCTCCTCGGACATCCAATCGCGTTCGAGCACAGCCGCCGGTTTGATGGTCTCGATGGTGACCTGGCGAACTCTTCCGTGTAAGCGGGCTGCCTCGATGATGTCTAGGCCGCCAATCGCTCCCGAGCAGAAGGCCAATCGGCCCGGACCAGCAGCGAGCAACGACGAGCGCAGGTCAGGGTCGGCGAGTGCACCGAGCGACAACAGCACAACATCGGTTCCTCCTGCCAGGTACGGCTCGACGTGATCGCGCACCGCCTGGGGGCCTGCAGCCTCGACGATGACGCCACAATGATCGCCGAGCTCGTGCGCTGGCACCATCAGCGGGTGTGCGGTGCCACCGCTAAAGCGGCTGGCCACCGCAGAGACCTCGAGCGAGCAGCCAGCGATGGCGCCGTCACGAGTGCGGTCGGTGATCTGCCTGGCCAGGGTTTGACCAATGGCGCCCCATCCAAGGATTCCGACCTGCAGATTACGAGCGGTGATGTCTCTCACCGTTCGTGCCGCCTCATGACCGATTCCATCGCGGAGCGTGCAGGCCCGGGTCAGGTTGTCCGGCCCCATGACGTCGGAACTCGGCTGATGGTGGGCCGGCGAGATGCCACAGGTCAGATTGGCTGGGAACGCGCTTCCACACTCGGGGAACCCAAGACGCATCGTGCTGGACCTGTTCCAGGTCGGTCGTGAACTCAGGAACAAAACCTGCGGGATCGCCGTAGTAGGCAAAGGCGTTGTTGCCCGGTCCATGACGACCAATTCCCCACAGCGGATCGACCCCAGCCGATCGCATGCGGCCCACCGCTGTCAGGAACCCGTCGAGTGAGTCGAGTTCGTGCGCGATGTGATTGACGGAACCGTGCGCTTCCTGGTTGAACGCGATCGTGTGGTGATCGGTCAGATTGCGCAAGAAGACCATCTGATGTTCAGACCAGTCCGAAACCCGGAAGCCGAGCATGGTGACGTAGAACTCGCACGACAGGTCAATGTCCACCGTGTTGAGCACAATATGGCTGAGCCGACGAGGGGCCGACGGAGAAGGAACGAGCGGGTCAGCGGCATCCATCTCGGTGATGATTCGCAGCCTGCGACCCTCGGGATCGGCTGCTTCGAACCCATACCCACCGCCCAAGGACGAAAGCACCTCGGGCTCAAGCGTGATCTCGACGCCCCGATCGGCCCACAACCGGTGCAGGTCGTCGACGCCACGGCGTGATGGCGCTGCAAATGCGATGTGACCGAGACCGACATAATCGGTTTGCACGAACCGCAGCACATGGTGTTCGGGGCCCGAAGAACGAAAGGCAACTGAGTCGTCGCCGCGTTCGACGACGTGCAGACCCCAAGCCAGATAGAACTCGGTCACCTCGTCAAGGTCCGTGGTGGTGCACAGCTCCACGTGGCGGAGCGGGCCGGGAACAAGTGAGCCGGGAGTGAGCGGGCCTGAAGTCGTCGGATCCATCGACGCTGATAATATCTCTAACTTGAGATACCACCAAGACCGCTACCTTCGATATCTGTGAGCGAACCCGACGACATCATCGACGACATCGTGCGCCAGTGGCAGCGGCAACGCCCTGACCTCGACGCCACCCCGATCGCGGTGTTCGGCCGAATCACCCGCACCTACAAGCTGCGGCAAACGCAGCTGCGGTCGTTATTGAGCCAATACGACCTCACTCCCGCGACCTTCGATGTGCTGGCGAACCTCAGACGGAGCAGCGACGGCGCCCGCAAGACTGCTGGGGATCTCGCAAAGTCTTCGCTGCTCAGTACCGGAGGCACAACGTTTCGGTTGGACCGGCTCGAAGATCGCCACCTCATCGAGCGCATTACGTCCGCCCACGATCGTCGAATCACCTACGTCGAACTCACTGCCGAAGGCCGCATATTGATCGACACCGTCATGGCCGCTCACCTGGCCCAAGAGTCTGAGTTGCTGAATGCGTTCGACCCCGAGCAGGTCGAACAACTTGGCCAACTGCTGCGCTTACTCGAACAGTCGATCACCTCATGGGACTAGATCAGGACTAAGCCAGGGCTAACCCTGATCTCCACGGTTCAGGACTGAGGGGCAACCAAGTCGAGCACCCGGCTCGGGGTAAGTGGCCCGGTTCGGATGGTTACGTCGGCGTGTCCGGCTCGGCGCAACGCATCTTCGACTGCATTGGCGACCGCAGCTGGCGGGCCTACTGCTCCCCCTTCGCCAAGCCCTTTGACCCCCATGGGGTTCGTTGGACTCGGGCACACGATCTCATCGAGCCTGATATCAGGAACCATGCTGGCCAACGGCATTGCATAGTCGGCAAACGTCGAGGTGACCGGTTGCCCATT
>DNHM01000317.1 GCA_003485885.1 Acidimicrobiaceae bacterium | reverse complement strand
GTCACTGTGCTCACGAGCGACGCAGGTGCACCGTCGCACATCGTTCCCCGTCGGCTGCGTATGGCCATGGAGTCTGGTTGCGGTGGGATCGTATGTGCTGCCGAAGATTTGAGCGATGCTCGAACGATCGCTCCCCGGTTGGTTCGGGTAGTCCCTGGTATCCGACCAGAAGGTGTCGCAGCCGATGATCAGGCCCGCGCAGCTACGCCTCAGCAAGCGCTCGATGGCGGTGCTGACCTGCTGGTCATCGGTCGCGCTGTCACCAACGCCGACGACCCCGAGGAAGCTGCAGCCAAACTGGCACTCAGCCTCCTGTGAGCGACCAAATCGTGGCCTTTGACCGGGCGTTCGAAGCCCGTGAAGCGATCGCTAAAATCATCGGAGCCGTCCGCTCGGGCGAGGCTGACCTGTCGGCTGCATTCGCTGCGGCTGATGCTGACCCGTTGGTGGGTCGATGTTTTGCGGTCAAGGTGTTCGAGGCCGTTCCCGAGATCGGCAAGGTGCGTGCTCGGCGCACGATGGCTGATCTTGGCATCCCAGAGGACATCTGGCTTCATCAGGTTCCGGCTGACAAGCGGGCCGCAATCATCGCGGCGTTTGCCGGCCCAGGACCGCTCTAAGGCGCGTTCGGCGACGCGCGTCCACCGCCACCGAAGGTGCCGGTGGAATCCCATGGGCGTCCGTCGAATCGGTACGGCTGGGTGAAGGCTCGGTCCCGTGCCGCAGGAAAGCGACGGACCAGGAGCGCTGTCGCTGCGCCAAACACGAAACCGCCGACATGGGCCATCCAGGCGACCTGGCTATCGGCGCCAATGAAGAATTGGCTGATGAGCCAGAAGCCAAGCCACCATTTCGCCTTGACCCGCCACAACACGAGGAAAATGAACGTACGAATTGGGGCATTCGGGAACCACACTGCATACGCGCCCATGGTCGCTGCAACAGCACCGGATGCGCCAACGATAGGGACGATGCTGTCGGGCTGCACTGCGATATGGGCGACCGTGGCAGTGATCCCGCCGACGAGATAGAAGATGAAGTAGCGGGCCGTTCCAAGATGATCCTCTACATTGTTGCCAAACAGCCACAGAAACCAGACGTTGCCAAGCAGGTGCATCCACCCGCCGTGCATGAACATCGAGAAGATCACTGCCACCCGTTCCAGTTTGTTTGGGAACAGGGGTAATCCAGTGGGATCAAGGTCACACGCGCTGTTGTTGCCCCGTTCATAGAGCTCGCGGACTTCAATCAGGGTGATGCCGCTGCCCGTCACAACCTCGCACGGAATTGCTGCAAACTCAAGCGTGATATCGCGTTCGGTGTTTTGGGGGTCAGCCATGCCTTGCGGTCCGAAGAAGACGGCCACGTTAAGCACGATAAAAATGATCGTGACCCACGCTGTTCGTGTCGTTGGGTTGTCGTCTTTCAACGGAAACACAGGACCACCGTACGCGCTTGGGGGCGGACCGGCTGAGGCAACGACCCACGACTTGAGCACGTTCAGGAAAATGTGTGCCGTGGCTGTGATACCACCGCCTAGCCTTGCGGGGTGGCCCGCTTTTACGGAACGACCCCGATCTTCTACGTCAATGACGCTCCCCATGTCGGGCATGCGTATACCGCGCTCAATGTCGATGCAGTGACACGATGGCATCGTTTGCTGGGCGACGAGGTCTTCTTCCTCACCGGAACCGACGAACATGGTCTCAAGATCCAACGGTCAGCAGAAGAGGCTGGTCGGACACCGATCGAACAAGCCAACGAGAATTCGGCCCGGTTCCAAGAAGCATTC
The DNA here is from genome assembly GCA_003485885.1 of Acidimicrobiaceae bacterium. GTDB lineage: Bacteria > Actinomycetota > Acidimicrobiia > Acidimicrobiales > UBA10347 > UBA10347. Next base: position 2,230 of record DNHM01000317.1, on the reverse strand, counting down.
CAGCAGCTCAACCTGGCCAACGACGACTTCATCCGTACCACCGAACCTCGGCATCACGAAGCGGTGCAGACGCTGCTCCAGCGGGCGTACGACAACGGCTTCATCTACGAGAGCACCTACGAAGGCATGTATTGCGTGGGCTGCGAGGCGTACTACAACGAAGACGAACTCGTCGATGGTGACCACTGTCCGATCCATCATCGCCCCGTCGAGCAGCTGAGCGAAGACAATTACTTCTTCAAACTGTCAGCATTCCAAGAACCTCTAGAGCAGTGGTTCGAGGCGACTCCCGACAACATCACCCCGTCGCAATACCGTAACGAAGCCGAAGGGCTCCTTCGGTTAGGCCTCGACGATGTGTCGATGACCCGGACCTCGATCGACTGGGGTATTCCGGTCCCGTGGGATGACAAACACGTCTTCTACGTGTGGTACGACGCACTTATTAACTATGCAACAGCAGTTGGTTACGGGGCGGATCCAGAACGTTTTGATACCTGGTGGCCAGCGACACACCATTTCATGGCCAAGGACATTCTGCGATTCCACACGATCTACTGGCCGGCCATGCTCATGGCGGCCGGTGTGGACATCATGCCGAAGTTCCACATCCATGGTTATCTCCTGCTTGGCGGCGAGAAGATGTCAAAGAGCGGCAACGTCACCCAGGTGTCGCCTGGCGAAATGATCGCAGACTTCGGTGTCGACGGATTCCGTCACGCATTGCTGCGTGGCCATCCTTTCGGCCCCGATAGCGAATTCAGCTACGAAGGCATGTTGTCCCAGTACAACACCGACTTGGCCAACAACTACGGCAACCTCGTCAGTCGCGTCGCCACAGTTGTTGGGAAGAAGTGTGGGGGAGTGGGCCCTGCCCCTAGGGCTGACTCATCGCTCGCCCCAATCGTGGCAGAGGCATACGCCGACACCGCAGCGGCCTGGGAACGGGTTGCGCCTTCGGTTGCCCTCGAGTCAACGTGGCGCATCGTGCGGGATACAAACGAGTATCTGCAAGAACATGAACCATGGAAGATGGAGCCAGGTCCAGAGGTCGACGCGGTGATGGGTGATGCGCTCGAAGCGTTGCGTATCGCCACGATCCTTGCGTGGCCGTCGATACCTGACTCGTCCGAAGCTGTCTGGAAGCGACTGGGCATGACCGGCACGGTCGAAGAACAACGACTACCCGAAGCAGCCACCTGGGGTGGGTATCCCGGCGGACTGTCGGTTGAAATGGGCGACCCGTTGTTTCCTCGCCTCAAGCTGTCGTGACCTCGACCGACGTCGAATGGATCGACAATCATTGCCATCTCGGCGACGATGCTGCAGAAGCGATTGCTGTCGCGAACCAGGCTGGTGTCACCAAATTCATCGATGTCGGCTGTGACCTAGCAACTTCGCAGGGTTGTGTAGACAGGGCAGCGGCATTCGATCAGGTATACGCCACCGCAGGGCTGCATCCGCACGAGGCGAAACACGGGCTCGACGGCCTCGAAGCACTGCTGCGGGCACCAAAGGTGATTGCCGTTGGAGAATGCGGACTTGATTACCACTACGACCATTCGCCTCGGCAGACGCAACGAGATATGTTCGCAGCGCAAATCTCACTCGCCCACCGGTACGAACTGCCACTGGTGATTCATACTCGCGAGGCGTGGGACGAGACGTTCGAGATTCTCGATACCGAAGGTGTTCCCGACCACACCATCTTTCACTGTTTCACCGGCGGCCCGGACGAGGCGGCTGCCGGTGTGGAACGGGGAGCGTGGTTGTCGTTTAGCGGCATCGTGTCGTTTACGTCGGCTGCCGATGTCCAACAGGCGGCAGTCGAGTGCCCCATCGACAAGCTGTTGGTCGAGACGGATTCGCCGTATCTTTCGCCGGTTCCACATCGGGGAAAACCGAATCAGCCAGCGTGGGTCGGGGTTGTCGGTGAAGCAGTCGCGTCGCTTCGCAGCCAGCCCGTCACCGACATCGCCACTGCCACATGGAGCAACACCCATCGGGCTTATCCGGGGCTCAACCTTAGATAGCCGCATGATTCCAATGAGTTTGTCGACTCTTGTGATGAAATCGTGACTGCGGCCACACCTGCGCCCGCCAACGCGTATGTTGCGGTTACATTACGGGGCTTCTGTGAACGCGACCTGAGCCGGCTGGTTTTGGACGTATGCTCTGGTGCGAAGAGACCTCTGCCATGAAAACCGCTTTCAAGAAACTACTCGTAGGA
>DNHM01000127.1 GCA_003485885.1 Acidimicrobiaceae bacterium | reverse complement strand
CCATCGTCATGCTCATCTCCGATAACGGCGCCAGCCAAGAAGGCGGCAAACACGGCACGCTCAACGAACTTGGGTTCTTCAACCTGATCGGAAGCCGTCCCGAAGACATGGTCGATCGAGTCGACGAAATCGGCGGGCCAAACCTCTACAACAACTACCCAACCGGCTGGGCGCAGGTCGGCAACACGCCACTTCGGTTCTATAAGCAGAACACCTATGAGGGCGGTATCCGGGATCCGTTCATCGTGCATTGGCCGAACGGCATCAGCGATGCCGGTGCCACCCGCGACCAGTACCACCATGTCTCCGACGTGTTGCCCACGATTCTCGAATGTGTCGGAGTTGAAGCACCCGACGTGTACAAGGGGGTCACCCAGCAGCCGGTCGAGGGAATCAGTCTTCGATACACGTTCGCCGACGCCGATGTCCCGACGAACAAGTCCACCCAGTACTACGAGATGCTCGGCCATCGCGGCATCTGGCACAACGGTTGGAAGGCCGTGACCATGCACAGGTCAGGCACGCCATTCGAAGACGATGTGTGGGAGTTCTATCACACCGACGAAGACTTCTCCGAGTGCGTCAACCTGGCCGACGAGCAACCTGACAAGCTCAGAGAGTTGGTCGATCGTTGGTGGGTCGAGGCTGGTAAGTACAACGTCTTGCCACTGGATGATCGCGGCGGTGCCGAACTTCTGATCATCCGTCGGCCGGGCCACGAGCCACCCGGAAACACCCAGCGGTATCTCTATCCCTCACCACACCTCGAACGCTCAAAAACGCCCGACGTACGCAATCGTTCGTTCTCCATCACCGCACGGGTTACCCGATCAGCGGGCGACGACGGGGTGCTCGTTGCCAGCGGTGCCCGCACGGGTGGCTACACGTTCTTCGTGAAGGATGACCGACTCGCTTTCACGTACAACCGGCTGGGCGTGATGCACGAGGTCGTCGCTTCGGAGCCGCTTCCTGAGGGCGCGCTCGATCTCACTGTTCAGTACAACAAGACGGGCGAACACGAAGGCCTGGCAACGTTGAGTTGTTCTCCAGCAGACGACGCTTCCTCGTCGACAGATCTGGGGAGCGGCCCAATCGAGACGTTGCCGTACCGTCAAACCACCTTCGGCATGAGTCTGGGCAAGGACGCAGGGCCGACCGTGGTCGACACCTACGACGGTCAGTTCGATTTTGGGGGAGCCCTGGCCTGGGTCGAATGGACACTCGACGACGACCGCGCTGACCTGGCAAAGGCAGCCGACGTCGAACACGAAGTTCAACTGATGGAGCAGTGATGCTGAATCAAGCAGAGCTGTACGCCATTGTCGAAAAGTACGCCTCGTTCGGAAACCACCACACCGGTACCGAAGCAGATCGAGCCACGACTCGTTGGCTTATTGATCTACTCGAAGGTATGGGTGCGACGGTTGAGGAAGATCCGTACTCATTCGAACGATTCGTGTGCCAGACCGAACTCACCGCTGGAGGGGAAACGGTTCCCTGCCTGCCGCTTTTCTACAGCGATATCGGCAAGATCGACACCACCGTTTTCTCCACCTACTGCGCCGACTATGGGCACGTCGGCAACGCTCGTTCACTGGATCCGACGCTGCCGTCCAGCGATGGTCAGACCCCGCTCATCATTGCCATCGACGGTCCGGCCGACCTCCCCGTGCAGTGCAACCGGGTACCGACCCAGTTGCTTGGGCGTCCGGCTGTGATTATCCCAGACAACTGGCTTGACCGAGTCCAAGCTGGAGCCCATCTGCGGTTCGACGCTCATCTTGAACCTGGACAGAGCTCCAATGTGGTTGCCCTGCTGGGCGACCCGGCGGCAGCCCAGGTAATGATCACCACGCCGTTAACCGGATGGACTCCTGCAGCAGGCGAACGCGGCACCGGCCTTGCTGCAGCCCTCGCTATCGCGGCAGCACTTGCCGACGACTACCGAGTTGTGTTCTCTGCCTGCAGTGGGCACGAGATAGATCACCTTGGGCTGCGTCATTACCTATCGACTCGTGATCTCGCTGGTCAACGAGCCATCCATCTCGGTGCATCGATCGCTGCAACCGAACCGGTCCCGGGTGGCGAACCCAGACTTGGGGACAGGCGCATGTGTCTGACTACCGCCGTTGGTGATACCCGTGCTGCCATCGCAGCCCGCGTGCCCGACGCCAACTGGTCCATGCCGGACCTCGCACCTTCCTGGCCAGGCGAAGGCGGCACCTGGTTAGAAGCCGGTGCCCAGGTGCTGTCGTTTCTCGGCGGCGCCTCGCTCTTTCACACCACCGACGACATCGCAGCGAAGGCAACAACACCTGCAGCGGTGGAGCTCGCAGCAACCGTAGCGATCGATGCCACTCGCATGTTCCTGGATGGATCCTCATGACCGACGCCAACAACGACCGCACGATTCGCCTACTCGAAGGCATCAAGGTCGTCGAGTTCGCACAGAACCTGGCGATACCCATGTGTGGGCGCATTCTGGCAGGCATGGGAGCCGACGTCGTCAAGGTGGAACCACCAACAGGCGATGCCATGCGCTCAGCGCGTGACTTTGGCCCCACCGAAGCAAAAGCCTTCTCACTCATCAATCCAGACAAACGCAGCATCGCTGTCGACCTGGGTTCGCCACAAGCCACCCAAGTCATCGAGGGGTTGTTTCGGTGGGCCGATGTCGTGCTGGTCGCATTCAAACAAAGCGACCTCGCTCGTTACGGCATCGATTGGGACCATGCTCAAGCGGTCAATCCTCGACTCGTCCATCTCACCCACACGCCATTTGGCCCTGACGGACCCGATGCGAATCAGGGCGGCTACGACGTGCTCGTCCAAGCACTCAGCGGCATGGGCTTCACCATGAATCGTTCTGAAAAGGGCGTACCGCTCGCAACCCGACCAGCCGTGAACGATAGCGGTACAGGCATTGCTGGAGCCTTGGGTGTCGTCGCTGCCCTACGCCAT
>DNHM01000293.1:3419-4497 GCA_003485885.1 Acidimicrobiaceae bacterium | reverse complement strand
CGACACAGGACATGGCCCGCGACCGTCACGTTGGAAATGGGCCCTACTCGCGAGCCAGCGCCGCAGAAGTGCCGGTTGCCGTGATCACTGAAATACGTGTAGATCACGATTCATCGAGGTGTTCGAAGCTGGCGCCGTTGCGAGTGCAGATGGGTAGTTCTCTGGACGAGGCGACGGCGGCGATCAGCGGGTCGACAGTGCTGCGTTGGCCAGACTCCGGTCGTCGTCGGGAGTCAGGGTCTGTTTGTTCGTGGCTGACGGCCAAAGAGGCTGTTCAACGGGCTACTGACAGTCCCTGCACAACCCGAGCAGATCGAGGCGATGATCCATCGGCGTGAAGCCGGCTTCCTTGGCTGCACCCGCCAACGCCTGGTCAAGGGTGCGTTCAACCCGACCGTCGAGTTCGAAGTCGACGACGATCCCACAGGCAGTGCAGATCAAGTGGTGATGATGGTGCGCCGTCAGCTTTTCGGCGAGTTCGTATCGGGCGAAGTCGTCGTTGGTCACAATACGAGTCACCACGCCTGCCTCTTCGAGCACGGCGAGGTTGCGGTAGATGCTTGATTGGGGAAGGTTCTCATCGGTCGCCGAGATCTCATTGATCGTCAGTGGCCCAACACCTTCTTGCAGCGCCGCTACCAAGCGACGCCGACCTGTGGTGTAGCGCTGATCGACCGCGTCGAGAAGTACTGCGACTTCGTCGTCGATGACTGCTTCACTCATGTGAGCGACGTTACCCGCAGCCGGAGCCATCACGCGGAGTCTGGATTCTCATTCGGTCAGTGTTCATGATGATCGTCGACGGTCAAGCTGTCGCCCACATGCACCACTCGGTGCCCGAACGTGCGCACCAAGTTCGACTCAGTGAAGACTTCGTCGGGTGGCCCTATCGCTATGGGGGTTGTGTTGAGCAGCAGTACGAGATCACATTCGCGAGCGTCAGCCAGACTGTGCGTGGCCATGAGCACCGTCCGCCGCGCCGCAACTTCGTCGGCGACGACGCTAAGTACGAGTTCGCGGGCGGTGATATCGAGGCCCGTCATTGGCTCGTCAAGCAACAGCACCCGGCTCTGCTGCG
>DNHM01000293.1:0-3371 GCA_003485885.1 Acidimicrobiaceae bacterium | reverse complement strand
CTGGCGCTGACCACCAGACAACTCCTGCAACCGCATGTCGAGCAACGACTCGATACCCATGCGCTCGACTGAGCGGCTGACGGCTTCGCGGTCGACATCGCGGAAGCGTCGAGTTAACCCAAGTAGTGGATAGCGGCCGAGCCTCACTGCATCGAGCACGGTGATCGGCAGGCCAGCCTCTACCTCGGTGGCTTGCAAAACAAGTGCAGCGCTGTCGATGGTCTCGACCGTACCGCTGGTTGGTTTGCGAAGACCGGCAAGCGCACCAAGGAGCGTCGATTTGCCTGAACCATTGGCGCCAACCACCGCGACCGATGATCCAAGCGGCACCTGCATGGTCAGATCACTTAGGGCCAAGTGGTTGCCGAAACGAACCTGGAGATCCCTCGTCTCGACCGCAAACATGTGGGCCACGCTACTGCTTTAAAATGGCAATCATTCTCATTTCAGGTTGATTCACTCAAGGCGGCTCGCTACGGTACTGATAGTAAGACTCATTCTTATTAGGTGCTGTATGTCAAAGTTTCAAACCGTCGGTGGGCTTGTGTTTCTCGCCCTATTCCTGATTGCGGGATGTGGCAGTCAAGAGTCCACTGCCGACGAGGCCGCCGCTATCGAGCGTCCCGTAGTCGTAGCGACCACCACCATTTTGGGTGATGTCCTCAGCAACCTGGCGGCTCAACAGTTCGATGTCGTCACGATCATGCCCCCTGGCACCGACCCGCACCTCTTCCAACCGTCGGCTCAGGACATTGCCGCGATCGAGAGCGCAAGTGCGGTTATCGCCAACGGCGCATTATTCGAGGAAGGCCTGCTCGACGCCCTGAACGCTGCCGAAGATGACGGCGCACTCGTCTTCGAGGCCATCACCGCAGTTGATCAGCTCGAGGCTTCTGGCTCTACCCATGATCACGAAGACGGGCACGACGACGACCACCATGTCGACGATGAAGACCACGACGAGCACGCCGACGACGCCCATGGCGACGAGGATGAGCACGGCGATGACGGTGAGCACGACGCCCACGGCAACGAAGGTGCTCTTGACCCGCACTTCTTTACCGACCCTGCCCGAATGGCCGTTGCGGTTAATGGGATCGCCGACTTTCTGATCGCCAACGTTGACACGCTCAATGCCGAGAAGTTGACCGCCGCAGCCGAGGAGTACATCGAGGTGCTCACCGCACTTGATCGCGAGGTTGAAACAACCTTGGCCTCGATCCCGGAGTCTGGCCGGGTACTCATTACCAATCATCAGGTCTTCAGCTACTTTGCTGACCGCTACGACTTCGAAGTAATCGGAACAGTGATACCCGTTGGCAGCACCGATGACGGTGTCAGCGGTCGACGTCTCGTGGAGCTAAGCGAACTGCTCGAAAGCGAAGGTGTGTCCGTCGTGTTCGCTGACATCTCATCGTCAGATGAACTCGCCCAGACGCTCGCCAACGAAGTCGGCGACGTCGCCGTCGTGAAGCTCTACACCGAGTCGCTTGGCGAACCCGGTTCTTCCGGCGCTACCTACGTGGAGATGATTCGCAACAACGCGCTCGAAATCGCTTCCGGACTTGGGGAATAGGACTCCGCTGTGGACTACCTCATTGAGGCCTTCGAACCTGCGTTCATGCAACGAGCGCTCATTGGTGGACTTATCGCAGTTGTAGCGACCTCGTTCGTTGGCACCTGGGTTGTCCTGCGCGGCCTTGCATTCCTGGGTGACGCTTTGGCCCATGGCGTAATCCCCGGCGTTGCGCTCGCCGGACTCTGGGGCTTCAACCCGCTGATTGGGGCATTTGCTGCAGCACTGGTCATGAGCGGCCTGGTGAGCGTGGTATCAACCCGAACGATCGTGCGAGACGAGACGGCAATTGGTCTGCTGTTCGTCGGCATGTTGTCGCTGGGCATCATCGTGATCTCGACCGCACCGTCCTTCGCAACCGACGTGTCCGGCCTGTTGTTTGGCGACATTCTTGGCGTTACTCGCGCCGATATTCGCACCCAAGCAATCGTGGCTGCTGTTGTCACTGTGGCCATGTTCGTCTTGTATCGACCACTGATGGCGCTGGCCTTCAACCGATCCAAGGCCACAACGCTGCGCATGCACCCTGCCCTCACTCACGCTGCACTGCTTGGGCTGCTTGCACTGAGCATCGTTGCCAGCTTCCAAGCGATTGGCACCATGCTCGTCTTTGGGTTGATCGTGGCTCCACCAGCAACCGCGTCGCTACTGGTGCGGCGGGTTCCGCCAATCATGGCGCTCTCGATGCTGCTCGGCGGCCTGTGCGTCGTCGCTGGCCTCGCCATCAGCTTCCACCACGGCACCGCCGGTGGAGCCACCATCACCGGGCTCAGCGTTGCCCTGTTTTTTGTCATCTTCATTGGCAGCGAAGCGAGGCGCTACCTCCAAAATCGGCGCTATCCGACCGTTCAACCGGTCGGTTAGCGGAAAGGAACAGACATGAACGTTTCAGGAACACAAAAGATCCGTCAACTGCTGTGACCACCGCCGACCCGTCGATACCGAAGCCGAGGCGGGCGCCGAGACCGACGACACAGATGCCGAAGCAGACGTAGACGATCACGGCGACGCATCGGGTGGCCTTGATGCCCATGTCCATGGCTCGGCCGAACTCTTCGTGGCCTGATGGGTAGTCCGTTTTTGCTCCGCTAGCTCCGCAAACGCTTCCTTGGAGTTCCCATGCCTACGATCGATGAATTGAAGCTGAAGTCGGGCGAGCACCTCTTCGTACGAGGTGCAAGCGGCAGCGGAAAGACCGCACTACTCAACCTGCTCGCGGATATTCACACCCCGACCACCGGAAATTTGACACCGACGACTAGATCGAGCCCCACCGGTCAAGGGTTCGCTTGCCATCCCGCCCGGGGTACAAACGTTGTGCGAAGCACAACAATCTGGGGCGGCGGCTTTATAGATCGTGAGGGTCGTGACCAGATCCTTTTCCTTCTGATCTGCACGTTGGCTCTGGTAACCGGCGCCAAGGTTGGTCGACACGGACGTGTGGCAGTCTGACGGCGGCGTGCAGCCATCTATCGAGCGCTAGGTGTGGCCGGGATGAGCTACATCGTGTGCCAGTGCGGGAGCTGTCACGTCCGGTCGGGAATGGAAGACCATGGCTGTGGTCGAGAAAAGCCCTCAGCTCGGGCGTTCATCGATGGACGTGACCAGGGCCGGATTGCCGACAGCACGATGGCCGTCACCCGAGCCGCCACTCCGAACGGCAAGAGATACCCGGCGCACCCGGTCGCCATCGCCCGGGACTATGCGGTGCCGCACTCGGGTGTCGTGCGTGGTCGGCGCTTGTCAGATCTGCCGCTAGCTGGTTGGCCAGGAGGCCAGGATGCGGGCCTCGGGT
>DNHM01000088.1 GCA_003485885.1 Acidimicrobiaceae bacterium | reverse complement strand
ATTGCAGCAACGAGCCCGACGGGAACTACCGCGGCTCGCATCGACATGGGCTCCGGTCGCTGCCGAGATGATCGATGAGACCGCGGCAATCCGCATGGCGCTCGTCGCTGGTGACCAATTGCCGCAAGATTGCATCAACGACGCCCGCAATCACCTTGACCGACTCGTCTTTCCCGGACATCTCAGCGCTATTGGTGTCGGACGGTTCCACGACATGCTCCGTTACCTTCGAGGCATCCGAGCCCGTCTTGACAAACTTCCCACCCGGGTTATGGCCGACCGAACTTCGATGCACGAAATCTTGGGTGTCGAGGATTTCTACGACACTGTGGTCACCCACATGTCATGGTCGAAAGAAATCGAAGCGGTTGCTTGGTCGCTCGAAGAGCTCCGAATCAGCGCATTCGCTCAACACCTGGGCGCTCGCGAGAAGGTCAGCGTTGCGCGTCTACGAAAACGACTCGACAAGATCGCCGCTGCATGAGCCGCACCGACAACACCACACACACGGCATCGGTGCAGGATCCGGCAACGCAACCAGCACACAAAAGAAAGCGTCGGTCTGAGCCACTCGATGCGGCCGAGGTCGCCGACGCTGCTATAACCGCAGCTCTGGTTGTGGCGCTCCTCGCTGTCGGCCGCGTGCTCGCGTCAGGAAGCCTATTTCAGGTGTTCGCGGCCTTCGTTGTTGCCGTCCTTGCCGCCCGCCGCCGTACCCGGGCGGTCGTCATTTCAACCTGCGCTGCCGCTTCCATCGCCCTGATTCTGGGCGGCCTCGGACCCGTCAGCCAGGCAGCGCTCGCCGGGGTCTTTGGCTGGTGTGGCGGTTTTGCGCTGCGCCGAAAGTGGGGCCGTATTCGAACGGTTGCCTTCTCGTTGCTTATTGCCTGGCCGGCCATGTCATTCAGCGTGCTGTTCTTCTATCCGGCAGTCGCTATCAACGGCAAGCTGCGCAAACTTGTCTTTGAAAACATCGAGAACCAAGCCAAGGGGTTTGGCAACATCATCACCAACGTGGGTGGCGTGTTCGGAAGCCTGGGCCTCGGTTTCGTCGAACGGGCAGCTGATTGGGTCGAAGGCGCGCTCGACTCCACTGCCGCGTTCCTCATCGACAATTGGCTATTGCTGATCCCCGCAACCGAACTGATCTACACCGCGATCTATGCGCTGGCTATCCGGGCTGTTGGTGGAGCCATCTTGCGACGCCTCGACAAGGCCCTCGTTGACCCAATTGCGTTGTCTCTGCGCCATGATGCAAACGCCCAGCCGCTCCCGGTCACTATTGCTGGTGATGCACTCAAACGCAATGGCACGACAGTCACCATGCCGCTGCATCTCGATATCCAGCCTGGTGAACATGTGGTAGTCGAGGGTCCCAACGGCGCCGGCAAGTCCACATTGCTCGATGCGCTCGCGGGCATAGACAACCGTGACTCGATCCTTCGCCCGGGCGCGGTTGGCCTTGGCAGTTTCGGTGGCACCGCTCGGGTTGGTCAACGTCCCGAAGCCCAGGTCGTAGGCACCACGGTCGAGGAAGACTTGCGGTGGGGACTTGACATACCGATTGACGTCTCCGCGACCCTGGCCGACGTCGGACTCGTACTGCCTGAAGATCGCCCGACCAGTGAGTTGTCTGGCGGTGAACTCCAACGGTTAGCCCTTGCATCAGCGCTTCGACGAGAACCCAAGCTGCTGCTGGCAGACGAGGTCACCTCCATGCTCGACCCTGCAGAACAAGAACGTATTACCAACCGACTGAACGCACTTCGTAACACAGCGGTTGTGCGCACGACCCACCGCAACGATGCCGCGCCGACAGATCGGCGTATTTTGCTCACGTCGATCAACCCGACACCGACGCTCATACCCGACGGGACAAACGAATTACGGACGATTACGTCGGCAGTGACGGAATCTCGGCTGCTGCGACTCCGCGATGTTGGGTTCACGCACAACCCAACCCAGCCGTGGGCCCACGAGGTCCTTAGCGGCGTGGATCTGTCGATCCACCGGTATGAGATGTTGATGATCGAGGGCCGAAATGGCAGCGGTAAAACCACGCTGGCCCGCATTCTTGCCGGTTTGGCCGAGCCCACAACCGGTGAACTCACCGAAGCCAAAGGGGTGAAACGAGCACTGGCGCATCAGCACGTGCGGCTCCAACTCCTCCGCCCAACGGTGTCCGCAGAACTGCATTCGCTCGCTGGCGTGCGCACCGATGGCAAACAACCATCGACCGACGTTGAGCGCCATGGAATGCGCTCCGACAATCTCGACACGACAATCGAACTGTTTGCGCTCGAGCATCTCCTCAATCGGCGTATCGATGAACTGAGTGGTGGCGAACAGCGCCGGGTATTACTGGCCGGACTCGTGGCCCGGGGCGTATCGCTGCTTGTTCTCGACGAGCCACTGGCGGGGCTCGACGCATCGGGACGCACTGATCTGGCCGTCACCCTTGACCGAGTACGGCTCGCTGGCACATCGATCATCGTGGTCAGCCATGA
>DNHM01000497.1 GCA_003485885.1 Acidimicrobiaceae bacterium | reverse complement strand
GGCCAACCGGCCGGGCATCACCACGCTTTCGCGTCAATTAGTGCAAACGACTCCAAGTTCAGTGAAAAATCAGCTTTCACTTCAACCAGCATGAAAACCGGCCGAACTCTAAGACATCAGATTCCGATCCCCGCACCCCGTGCACGCCCACTCCACGAAAGGAACAGCGATGACTGAATACGCAACCCGTCTCCGCAGATTGGTCACGACTCGAGATGATCGCGGCGCGGCCATGGCCGAATACGGCCTACTGCTCGTACTTGTCGTGCTCGGGGCCATGGCAATCATGTTGACTTTCGGCGACACGCTGGCTGAGACCTTTGGTTTTGCCGCCGAAACCTTCAACGAGTCACCAGCACTCGCCCAAGAAGCCATCGAATAACCAGAGTCTGGACGCGCTGTCATGGCGGTCATGGCTGAAAGCCACATCCGAGAAGGCACCACCGGCGCAGCAGGCGAAGAAGCCGCAGAATAAGACCACCCCATTCTTAGAACCGACGTGATGCCCGGCCCACCAGCCGGGCATCACCGCGTTTTTGCCACCTACCGAACACGAAGCTCTGCGAAACCAGCAGCACTTCGTTCCGTGATACGGTACGGTTCCACAATGCGGCACGGTGTGCCGAGGGACCAGCTCACCTCGTGGGCCTGACCAGTTGGGGCACAACCATGTCTGATAGCGAAACGCCTGACAATGAAGCACTTGAGGAAGACGAAGAGATCATCCTCGCAGACCTCGACGACGAAGATCTGACCGCTCAGATGCACGACGATCTCTACGACGGCCTGGCCGAAGAGATCGCCGAGGGCACGAATATCCTGCTCGCCCGTGGGTGGAGTGCCGACAAGGTCCTCAACGATGCGTTGGTCGAGGGTATGCGAATCGTTGGCATCGACTTTCGCGACGGCATCCTCTTCGTGCCAGAAGTTCTCCTGGCCGCGAATTCCATGAAGGCCGGCATGAAGATTCTGCGTCCCCTTCTGGCGGAGACTGGCGCGAAACCGGTTGGCAAGGTCGTTATTGGCACCGTGAAGGGCGACATCCACGACATCGGCAAGAACCTCGTCGCCATGATGATGGAAGGCGCCGGTTTCGAAGTCGTCGACTTGGGTATCAATACTGACGTTGACGAATACCTGGCAGCGCTTGAGGAGCACCAGCCCGACATCTTGGGCATGTCAGCGCTACTCACCACGACGATGCCATACATGAAGGTCGTCATCGACACGTTGACCGAAAAAGGACTGCGCGACGACTACATCGTACTCGTCGGTGGCGCACCGTTGAACGAGGAGTTCGGCGATGCGATCGGCGCCGACGGTTATTGCCGCGATGCCGCTATTGCTGCCGAGATGGCCACCACCATGGTCTCCGCACGCCGTTCCGCTGCCTGATGGAACCGACCGACGCGCCTCGTCGCCGTCGTCGTGCCAAGACCGACGAAATAGTGACTATCTATTGGCGTGACATTCCGGCACAGGTCACCGCTACGACCGATGGCAACAAGGGTTCCTGGCTGCTCGAGGAACGGTTCCAGGTCGCGATCGACCGCGCCGCCGCGGTGGCCGGCCTTACCGATGCCGATGACTATGTCCAGCAATGGCGACGCTCAAGTCAGCCATCCGAAGGCGACCCTGAACTCGCGGCACGCACCGAAGCAGAACGGTTACAAGGGCTTTATGACAGCGACCGGGTGCGAACGCTCGTCGATAACGGCGGCCTTGAAACCGAGCCAACCCCGTGATCTCGGGTACCAGCTATCAACCAACCCGCAGGGATAAACCCAGCGGAGCAACCACGCCTTCAAACCACCCATCCGCAAAATGGCCCGAGCGAAGCGAAGCCATGATTGCGAAGACCACCGCGAGGAAACCATGACTGAAACCGTTATTAGCTCGGCCACCAAGGATGTCGTGATCGGTTTTGATCGCCCGTTCGTGATGATCGGCGAGCGCATCAACCCCACCGGTCGCAAGCTTCTGGCTCAGGAGATGAAAGACGGCGACTTCAGCCGCGTCGAGGCCGATGCCCTTGCCCAAGTCGCTGCTGGCGCCCACATGCTCGACGTGAATGCTGGCATCCCGCTCGCCGACGAGCCAGCGCTGCTAGCTCAGGCCATCAAGCTCGTCCAGTCAGTCACCGATGTGCCGCTCGCTATCGATTCCTCGATCATCGAAGCCCTCGAAGCGGGCCTCGCCGTTTACCAGGGCAAGCCGCTCATCAACTCGGTGACCGGTGAAGAAGAGGTACTTGAACGGGTGCTTCCCTTGGTTAAGAAGTCAGGCGCCGCAGTCGTGGCCATCAGTAATGACGAAACCGGCATCAGCGAAGATCCCGACGTCCGTTTCGAAGTCGCGAAGAAGATCATCGAACGTGCCGCCGATCACGGCATTCACCGCTCCGACATCGTTGTTGACCCATTGGTCATGCCGATCGGCGCCATGGGCACTGCTGGCCAACAGGTCTTCCGTCTCGTTCGCCGCCTCCGTGATGAGCTCCAGGTAAACACGACCTGCGGCGCATCGAACGTGAGCTTCGGGCTGCCCGCCAAACACAACATCACCGGCGCTTTCCTGTCGATGGCCATGGGCGCTGGCATGACCAGCGCGATCATGAACCCGCTCCACCGCGAGGTGACTTCGGCGATCATGGCGGCAGATGTACTCACCGGCAACGACGAGAACTGCGCAGCGTGGATTGCGGCAAACCGGGACCCGAACGCAGGCGGCGGCGAAGGCGCGGCTCGACGACGTGCCGGCGGTCGACGCCGCCGCAGTTAAGCCGTCTTCCTCATGAACGAACATCGCTCTGATCTCCATACTGTGGTTTTCACGCCGTCTGGGTTAAGCGGCGCCATCGCTGATGGCACCACTGTGCTCGAGGCTGCCGTGCAGCTCGGCGCGGATCTCGACACCGTGTGTGGCGGCAGGGGGATCTGCGGTCGTTGTCAGATCGAACCCAGTGCCGGCGAGTTCGCCAAGTGGGCGATATCCGTCCACGACGACGCTTTATCCCCGTGGGGAACGCTCGAAGAGAGTTATCAGGGAAAACGGGCGATCATCGAGGGACGCCGGCTTGGTTGCTCAGCAAAGATCTGCGGCGATGTCGTCATCGATATTCCACCCGAGAGCCAGATCCACAAGCAGGTCATTCGTAAATCGGTCGATGTGGGCGATGTGGTTATCGACCCCGTCTACACGCTGCATTATGTCGCTGAGGGCGACGTCGGCTCCGCCTTGGCAGACCGCTGGAGCCTGACACTCAGCGAGCACCACGACATGCGCGAGCTCCGGCCCGAGGTGCCGGACGCGCCGGTGACCGTGGTAGTCGAACACCACCACGGAGACAGCTGGGTAACTGCCGCCTACCCCGGCTACGTGGACCGCATCATGGGGATAGCTATCGATGTTGGATCAACCACCATTGCTGGCCATCTCATCGACCTCGCAACCGGCGAGGTACTTGCCACCGCTGGCCAGATGAATCCGCAGATTCGGTTCGGCGAGGATCTGATGAGCCGGGTCAGCTACGTGATGATGAACCCTGGCGGCGAAGTCGAGCTGACAAAGGCTGTTCGCACTGCGTTGAATGAGATCACCACCGAGCTGTGTCAGCTCGCCGCCGTTGACCGAGCGCACATCGTCGATGTCACCATCGTGGGCAATCCAATCATGCACCACCTGGTGCTCGGCCTCGACCCCACTCCCCTAGGCCAGGCACCGTTCCCACTCGCGATCGAGAGTTCTTTCCGTGCTGCCGCCGGACACATCGAACTCGACCTGCCGAATGCGATGCTCTATGTGGCACCATGCATCGCTGGCCACGTTGGCGCTGACACAGCTGCAGCCATCTTGAACGAAGGGCCCCATCGGTCCGAAGCAATCCAGCTCCTCGTCGACGTCGGCACGAACGCCGAGATTGTCCTGGGAAACAACGAGCGCTTGTTCGCATGTTCAAGCCCAACCGGCCCCGCGTTCGAAGGCGCTCAGATCAGTTCCGGCCAGCGTGCCACCGCTGGAGCTATCGAACGAGTAGCTATCGACCGTGAGACCTACGAGGTCCGGTTTACGGTCATCGGCTGCGATCTATGGTCCGACGAACTCGGCTTCAGTGAAGCAACCGAGGCATCGGGCATCACGGGTATCTGTGGGTCAGGCATCATCGAAGCGATCAGCGAGATGGTCACGTGCGGCATCATCACCGACGCAGGTGTCATCCGGGGCGAGTTAACGAACGACACCGATCGCATCGTCGAAGACGGTCGCACGTTCAACTTCCAACTCGTCGGCAACATTGCCGTGACCCAGGCCGATGTGCGAGCGATCCAGCTGGCCAAGGCAGCACTCAAGGCGGGCATCGATCTATTAATGGAGCACGCCGAGCTCGCCACCGTCGACGAGATTCGCCTGGCCGGAGCATTCGGTGCCCACATCGATCCAGCGCACGCCATGGTCGTTGGACTGATCCCAGAGATCCCGGTCGACCAAGTTCGTTCCGTTGGCAACTCGGCCGGCAGCGGTGCCGTGCGACTGTTGTTAAGCAACGCACAACGCGTAGAAGTTGAAGGTGTTGTCCAAGACGTGACCAAGATCGAGACCGCGATCGAACCCCGTTTCCAAGAACACTTCGTTACCGCACTTGCCTTTCCACGTTCCACTGCCCCTCAGACAACAAATGAGGGCGGTGGCCGTCGTCGCCGTTCCCGCCGTCGTTAGCCCCATCCCAAGCACCACAGGAGACTCACATGTCAGATGCACCCGCACGAAAAGGCCGACGCGGCGGTGGCCGTTCCGGACGCCAAGCAGCTCGCGCGACCAAGGCCGAGACTGCAGCATGGCTTGAGCGGCGACTGCCGCCAGTCGATCTGATCGACGACGAGTCCTATGCCATTATCGAGGCGAACGCCGACATCATCTTGGAAGAAGTCGGCATTGCCTTCCAGGACTTCCCATCGGCATTGGACCTATGGAAAGACGCCGGCGCCGATGTGCGAGGCGACATGGTGCACTTCCCCAAAGGTATGTGTCGCCAACTGGTGCAAGACAACGCACCCAAGATTTTCACCCAACACGCCCGCAACCCGGCCCGCAGCGTGCAGATCGGAGGCAACGCCACGGTGTTTGCTCCGAACTATGGCTCACCGTTTGCGATGGACCTGGACAACGGCCGTCGGTATGCGACCCTCGAGGATTTCCAGAACATCGTCAAACTCGTGTACGACCTGCCGCACCTGCACCACTCAGGTGGCACCGTCTGTGAGCCGGTCGACATCCCGGTGAACAAGCGCCATCTCGACATGGTCTATTCACACATTAAGTACAGCGACAAGCCATACATGGGCTCAGTTACGGCAACTGACCGGGCCGAGGATTCGATCGAACTCAGCCGCATCGCCTTCGGTGGTGATCTGCAAGATCGCACGGTCATGACGTCGTTGATCAACGCGTCGTCACCGCTGCGGTGGGATGCCACCATGCTCGGCGCTGCCACCGCCTATGCCAAGGCAAATCAGGCATCAATCATGTCGCCGTTCATCCTTGCTGGCGCCATGTCGCCGGTGACCGTCGCCGGGTTGGCTGCCCAGTCGTTAGCCGAGGCCTTGTCTGGCATGGCCTATGCCCAACTCGTGCGACCAGGTGCCCCAGTGATCTTCGGCACCTTCGCCAGTTCGATGTCGATGGCGACCGGTGCACCAACATTTGGTACCCCCGAAGCTGGGCAAGCCATTCAGGTGATGGCCGGGCTCGCCCGCCGCGTCGGTGTGCCGTTCCGATCCGGCGGCCAGTTCACCGCGTCCAAGTATCCCGACGCACAGGCTGCCTACGAATCGGCGCACAGCCTGTTGCCAACCGTGCAGGCTGGTGTGAACTTCGTGCTCCACGCCGCTGGCTGGCAAGAAGGCGGCCTGGCGATTGGCTATGAGAAGCTCATCCTCGACGCCGACCAACTCGGAGCGATGACCGTGCACGGACGTGGTATCGACATGTCTGAAAACGGCCAAGCCATGGAGGCCTTCCGTACCAACGAACACGGCCAACACTTTCTGGGCAACGCTCATACGCTCGCCAACTTCGAGTCCGCATTCTGGCGGTCGGAGATGGCCAACAACGACAGCTTCGAGCAGTGGGAAGAAGAAGGAAGCCTGACCTCGGCCCAACGGGCCAACGCCCGTTGGAAACAAATGTTGCTCGAGTACGAAGCTCCAGCGCTCGACGCGGCAATCGACGAGGAACTCGTTGCCTTTATCAACCAACGAAAAAGCGAAATGCCCGACGCAAGTTACTGAGCCGACCGAATAGTGTCGAGAACCATGACATGAAGCCTTCGTTCATTCACCCAACAGCAGCGAACTCTTCGGACGACCCCTCCCCGCTGTCGACCGATCAGGTAGCCAGCTGGCAGACACAGGGGTACACCTTGGTCGACGGCTTGTTCCCCGCCTCAGTCGTCAACGAACTCCAGACCGCAGCAAGCGCCCACTTCCCAGCCGCGGGCAGCGAGCAAGCAGCTTCGATTCGCGACTTCGGCAGTGCAGTGAACTTTCCCAGCCAGCTCGCAGGGTTCAACCAGTTGACGTTGCACCCTCGGTTGTTAGGTGCGGTGTCGCAGCTGTTGGGATGCGACGTCTCAGGCCTGCGATTGAGTCAGTCCGATCTGTGGCCCAAGTACGGCCGAGCGTCCACCGACGGCCACTACGACAATCAGGATCAGCGCATCCATGTCGACTACCCAAACCACACGCTGGTACATCCTTCGCCGTGGAGCCGCCCCGAGGCGGTTGAGATGATCGTGTACCTCAGCAATGTCGACGAGTGCGGCGGGTCGACTGCCTTGGTGCCGCGAACTGGCACTGATGATCCGGCCTATCGATGGCCGATCGTGGATACGCCAGGCGTGAATGATCTGCGTTACATCAATGACCGAACAGCAGCCGAGGAGTACTTCGCCGCAGAACGACCCCACCGCGCTCAATGGCGACAGTCGCTCTACGAGCGGGAACGGTGGACGCACTATTCCCCCGGCACCGTGGTTTTCTATCGCCACGACGTGTGGCATCGGGGCACACCGTTGGTGCCTGGGACTCGACGACTCGCACACAACATCACGTTCCGCCGGGCCGAATGCGAGTGGATCAGCACGCTCCATACCGGCTGGTCATGGGCTATGTATCGCGATGACAAGTTCATGGAACGTCTGATTGCGTCGGCGTCGCTTGATCAGCGAGCGGTGCTGGGATTCCCCCAGCCTGGATCGAGCTATTGGTGCGACGAAACGATCGAAGCGGTGCAAGCCCGGTACGGAGCGTTCGGCTTCGACCCCACCCCGTATCGGTAACGCTCTATAACTCCCTGCGACCACCTGAACTAGCGTGACGGCTATGGGAGCAGCGAACGATCTTGGTGTGCGACTCGGATTTGCGGGAGGCACCACGCTCACGTCAATCGAGGAAGTGCGAGCTGACGCGTCGTGGGCCTCCCAGGTCGGATTCGACAGTTATTGGGTGTCGTACCTTGTCGGCGTTGACCCGTTGGTTGCACTGCCCGTTGTTGCAGGCGACGCACCCAACATCGAGCTGGGTACCTCTGTCGTCCCGACCGTGGGCCGTCATCCTGTTTCCATGGCTCAACTCGCTCGGTCCGCACAACAAGCCTGCGACGGCCGTTTCACGCTTGGTATTGGGCCGTCACATCAGGTGGTGGTCGAGGACCGCTACGGCGAACAGTGGGATCATCCACTTGAACGGACACGCGAATACCTCGACGTTCTGCTCCCCTTATGCGCAGGTGAACCTTCGGCGGCGACAGGCAACCAAATCACTGGACATGTGACGCTCGATATCCCGTGTGAACCAGTGCCGGTGGTGCTCGCCGCACTTGGCCCAAACATGCTCGAACTCGCCGGCAGCCTGACGGCAGGAACCCATGTTGGCCAGTGCGGACCTCGCACGATTGCCGAACACACTGCGCCGGCTATCAACGCAGCTGCTGAAGCAGCCAACCGGCCGGCACCGCGGATCATTTCGCTCGTCAACCTGTGTGTCGGCAATGATCCCAATGGCATTCGAGCGGCAGCTTCGGCTGGTGCTGGTTTCTACGCAGCGCTTCCGTCCTACCGAGCCATGCTCGACCGCGAGGGCATCGATGACCCGACCGATCTGATTCTCGCCGGCTCAATGAGTGAGATCGCCGATGGGCTTGCCAGTTATGTGGCAGCCGGTGCGACAGATCTTCGGCTGGGGATATATGCGCCAGATCAGGAACACGCTCGTGCAACGCGCGATGCGTTGGCAGAATGGGTGGCGTGATGGACACATTTATGCAAGCAGCGATCGACGAGGCCAAAGCCGGGCGGGCCGAGGGCGGTATTCCGATCGGAGCCGTGCTGGTCCACGACGGCAAGATCCTTGGTCAGGGCCACAACCGTCGGGTCCAGATGGGATCAGCGATCCGGCACGGCGAGACCGACGCACTCGAACGGGCTGGCCGTCAACCGGCGAGCGTGTATCAACAGTCAGTTATGTACACCACGTTGTCGCCGTGTTCGATGTGCACCGGGGCGATCTTGCTCTACGGCATCCCCAAGGTTGTCATCGGCGAGAACGCAACCTTCTTGGGCGAAGAAGAACTGCTCGCATCCCGAGGTGTCGAGGTCGTGGTACTCAACGATGAGACGTGTATTCAGATGATGAACGACTTCATCAACGACGAGCCCACCTTGTGGAACGAAGACATTGGGGTCTGACAGGACCTAGACCAGTTCGCGCGGCCGAACGAGTTGGACCAGCTCGCATGATCCTTGGTCGAGTTCGTTCCAGGATGTGTCGAACCGGAAATGAGCGACGGCCGCGGTGGTCATGAGTTTGCCCGAGTCAGACAATGGCACCGGTGACGCCGATAGGTGATCGACGAGATCATCAAGCCCAGGGTTGTGGCCGCAGATCAGAGTCAGGCCAGATGGCTGTGATGCCACGAGTTGAAGCCAGGTGAATGCGTCGGCCAGGTATGCCCGTTGCTCGAACTCGACCTGATGATTGTCGGTGCTGCAGCAGAACACGACGGCCATCGCTGTGGCCCGTGCCCGGGCGGCGGGTGAACTGATCACGTGGTCGGGGCACAACTGCTCATCGAGAAGCCAACCTGCCATGCGATCCGCAGCTCGGATACCGCGGTCGTTGAGCGGCCGATCGAAGTCGGCATGACCAGCCGTCCAATCGGACTTGGCATGGCGCATCACCAACAACTCGTTCATGGCTGGATGATGCCTGCGAAGGCTCGCAGCCGCCGGTGCCACGTCTCGGTCGCGTTCTTGATGCCGATGGGCGCTTCGTCGAGATGGCTGAGCCAATAACGCAGCGCATCACTTCGGGCTTGGAGCCCGATGTCGACCAGCAGTTCAGAAACCGAGAGTTCAGCCGAGGCTCTATAGGCGCCAAGAAACCAGCGCCTGAACTGGCGGTACTCGTCGCTCGGCTGATTCAACGATGGGCTGGTCTCAAAAAGCGCCATGAACAGCGTGTTGCCGAGCTCAAACTCAACCGGCCCGTAACCACAGTCGTCGAAGTCCAGAATCCACAACCGGCCCTCGCCATCGAGCAGCAGGTTCGTCGGCCCAAAATCGCCATGAAGCAGCTGATGATTGTCGTGCAGTCCCTCGACTGGGGTCCCGGTGCGCAACGCACGAACCATGGGCAACTCGGCCTGCACCAACCGCAGCGACTGATGGAGTCGGGCGAGGGCGCGGCCCATTCGTTCGACATCCGGGCGGTTAGTGACATCAAGGAAACGGCCATCGATCCGGGGGGACGCGATCGCAAAACAGTGTTCGACCCGGTTCACCATCGCTCCGGCAAGCGGGACGAGTGGAACCACTCGATCGTCGTAGCGGGCGACCTGATCTCTTAGCCGTAACCGTGCGATGACATGATCACGGTCGTCCACCGCCCCATCGACGATCTTGATCACCAGGTCATGGGGTGATCTGCCTTGGTGTGAGGTCGCGAGCCAGACTCGAGACTGGTGGCCACCGCGAAGTTCGCGGTCAAGCGTGATGCCCAGTCGAGCGAACTCGCTATGGCGCGGCATCTCAAAAGGCGGCCGCTGCGCGTTCTCGTCCAAGGAATCGATACCGCATCATTGCATGTTGTGAAGGTCTTCGAAGCGACGGCTAGTGCCACATGTCTTCGAAGTTGAACCGGAAGAATCGATCCTGTGTCGCCTGCGGTAAGTGCGCCACCTCGGTGTCGAAACGGCGTAGTGGATTCCGGCCACCTTCCACATGGGGGAAGTCGGACGAGAACATACAAATCTCGGGCCCGGCCTGCTCGATGATCCACCCGGTGGGTTCGGTCGGATAGGGCGTAACCCGTACTTGGCGACGCACATAGTCCGATGGTTGCAACGACAATTTCTGCAGTCGATCCTCGTGGCGCTCGAAGGCGGTGAACGCTGCGTCGAGTTGGCGCATAAACCCGGGTACCCAGACCGCACCCAATTCAATGATGCCGATCTTCAGATTCGGGAACCGCTCAAGCACACCATCGAAGATCAGCATCGACAGTGCCTGGAGCGGCGCCGATGAGATCGCCATGTAGCTGACGGACCGGAAGTTCTCGCCCCCTCCATGAAAGTCGGGTTCAGGTGGCAGGCCGTTATTGCGGTGTTGCGGCGGCATAACCAGATCAGGCGTTGCGACATGCATCGTCACCGGTATTCGCGCCTCTTGGGCCATGGCCCAGACCGGGTCGAATCCCACATGGCTCGGCGCATGATCTCGAGGGCAGCGGTTGGGGATGAGTAACGCCTTGGCGCCGGCCGCGATGGCCTCGGCAGCGGCGGCCCGCGCCCCTTCGAACGTTTGCAGTGGGATGTAGGCAACGGCGTAGAGGCGTGGATCGATATCGCAGAACGCGATGTGCGCGCGATTTGCGGCCGACGCAACTTCGTACGTCAGGCCAGGGTCGTCGCCGTACTCGAGTTCTTCCAGCATGGTGTTGTACACCGTCGGGTACACGAGCTGGCTGGCGAACCCCATGTAGTCGAGCGCTGCCACCCGGTCCTCAGGGATGAACGCACCCGTCGCTCGCCAGTTCTTGCGCAACATGACTTCGGACTCGGCCGACGCTTGGTACTCAGCGTCGGCATGCATCTCGCGAGAACGTTCGATCTCGGTCAGGGTCGCGCTGATATCGCCAATGTCGAAATGATCGAGTGCGTAGTCCAACACTCGTTGGCTGGCGAATCCTTCGATCCACTCTGGGGTCTCCATGACATGGGCATCGGCATCATGGATTACACGGTCGGTTACGTAGGCCATGTCATGAGCCTGCCACGTTCGGCACCTCGCAGAGAAGGTCAGGCGAGGGACGGCGGTCGATTCGTTTCGCGGTGTAGTCACCGTGGGGGCCATCGTTTGCCAGCACGTACGCGTTTGTGCGTGTCGGGTCACCCGCCACAGCGATCATGAACTTCGCCGGCTCCGTCACGATTGGCACCAGCCGTTCGGGGTCGTCCGACTCCGCGAATACAGCGGGGACAAGACCGTCGGCGACCAGTTCGGTCAGAGGCCTACGACCCATGGTCAGGTTGCTCCACTCGCCAATCAGCTTCTCGAACCGCCATGCCGGAATACGCGCATGCTCGAACAGACCGGCCTTCACATCGTCCTTCGACCAACCAGCATTGGCAAAAACACGAGCCAGGATCGGCGACAGAACCAAAAGCGGACGGAACTGGGCGTCGCCCAACCCGTAAACATGGGTCAAGTCCCAACCGGCGGAGCGCGCCACCCCATCGCCGAGATACGGCAAAATCTCGGTGGGCGTTGACCCGAACACACTGCCGATGATCAGGCCACTGTTGAACCGGGCCATCGTGACCACGTCATCATGTGATTCGAAGCCAAATTCGGCGCTCACGGCGGGCCAGCCAATGTCGTCGAGTGTTTCGTGATGTTCCGCAAGCACGACTCGGGTGGAGTTGCCGAAGGTCGCCTTGTCGTGTTCGTCGGCTGTGAACCCGAAGACATTTCGCAGGTACAGCCGCAGCCAGCGCCCGACTGTTGTGTTAGCCAGGGTTCCCTCGCGCAGGGCGCCTTGTCCCGTGTTGAAGTGCAACTCGTTGACACACGGCCCATTCAGGATCATGAGCGCGTCGGCACCGGTCGTGTTTCCGGAGTGTTCAGCGCCATAGGCATCGTCGGCCAGGATCTCGGCGACCGCGAGCAACACCGGCAGGTGTTCAGGTCGACACCCTGCCATCACCGCGTTCACGGCGACCGACCAGATGGTCATGTCTCGGCCTGAGGACTTGGCGATCCCAATGGTTCGCCACGGATCGTGGCCCGACTCGGCGATGAACCCCTGTACCCGCTCGACCGTGGGCGGAATGAACGGCAACCCATCGGACCAACCGCGATCGTTGAAGACCTGCGTGACCTCGTCGATGTTGCCCGTTGCCACAACGTCGAGCGCAGCGGGCTCACCCCCAGAACTCTCGGCCTGTCTGGTTTGTGCTTCGGTCAAGCCAGCCACGATCTGGTCGACGGTGAAGGTCATGAAATTGTCGACCATTAGCGCAGTCGATTGTGCATCGACATGGCCGACGAGCACACCGAGTCGCATGTCGTCAAGACCGTGGCCGCGCCCGGTAGCGAGCGACTGGCGTTCGAACCCTTCACACACGATCGAGACGGTCGGAATTCCGGCTTGTTCAGCAGCGATAGATGCCCGCATCACGGCGGGCGCACAACTACCTCAACATCCGATGCCGCTCACCACGGCATCGACCCGGTGTTCGCGCAGCGCCGATGGAAGTGCCGCGATCATCTCCCGCTCGTCACCTCCATGGGTGTTTCCGAAGATGTCGTAATCCAGGATCTCAACCGTCGGAAACCGAGCGGCCAGTTCGTCTGCAAGCAGCGGGAACAGTTCGTCGCCCCGGAACAGGTAATCCCACAGAAAAGCCACCCGTTTACCGTCGAGTGAATCCAGCCGTGGTGCGAGGTCGACAGCGTGGACACCTCGCGGCGACTTCGGCCAGACAACGTCATAGGTCGGTTCGTTCATGGCCTCTATGTTGCACGATTCGAGACCGCAGTCGCTTGCGAACCTTCGAACGCTTACGCCTCCATTTAGCATTGGATGCCATGGACGAGATTGATCGCGCAATTCTGCACCACATCCAGGCCGACGGGAGACTCCCGAACAACGAACTGGCTGACCTTGTGGGACTGAGCCCCTCGCCGTGTTTACGCCGAGTTCGCAAGCTCGAGGCCGACGGCGTCATCCAAGGGTACGTCGCAGTACTCGACCGCCAGGCGGTTCAACGCAACTATGAGCCACTGGTGTGGGTCACCTTGAACGAAGTCACACGCGACTCAATGGTCGCATTCGAAGACGCGGTACAGCCGGTGCCCGAAATCACCGAGGTCATGCGGATGATGGGCCAGCCCGACTATCTGCTCAGAATCGTGACTGCAGACGCCGATGCCTTCGAATCGTTATACATCGACACGCTCGCCAGTCTTCCGCACGTGCACAAGCTGACCTCGCAACTCGCCATGAAGGTGATCAAGCGCACTCTTGCTCTGCCCCTTTAGGAGCGGTGCGTGCGAAGCGGGTGAGTCGTTGTCAGACCGCTGTCTCGTTGTTTACGTCGGCGACGAGTTCAGCAATTTGGGCAAGGCTGGCGACGCGTTCGTCGAGTGTGTCGCCACTGGGCCCAATTCGTAAGGTGGTGACGCCACAGTCGCGGTACTCGCGCAGCCGCGAACGAATCTCGTCGGGCGGGCCGATCAGGTTCGTCCGACGCCCGATCTCAGCAGGCACTCGTTTCGCTGCTGCTTCACGGTCACCCGCAAGCCACAACCGTTGCACCTCGGCCACGTCGTCGCCCCAGCCCTGTCGAGCAAACGCGTTGTTGTAGAAGTTCGACGACACCGAACCCATCGCCCCAAAGGTGAAGGCGAACCCTTCGGCGTGGCGCTGCGCGGCCTCGTCGACATCGTCGGTGAGCTCGACACCGACCGACACCGTGAGCTCGATGTCGTCGAGTGTGCGACCCGTGCTCGCTGCGCCATCGCGAATGACATCGAAGAAGACGTCGGCCGTCTCGGTAAAGAACGAGTTACCAATCCACCCATCGGCAACCGCTCCGGTGAGATACAGATTGGCTGGGCCAAGTGATGCCACGAATACCGGGACGTCGACCGGTGGTACTGCCGACCGCAACGCCTTCCCTTCACCTCCGGGCAACGGCAGTTGATGTACGACGCCGTCGTACTCCAGCCGTTCTCCCTGAGTGACCATACGCAGAATCTCGATCGTCTCCCGGGTCCGAGTCACCGGCCTGGCGAAATGCACCCCGTGCCAACCTTCGATTACCTGTGGTCCGCTCGCCCCCAGTCCAAGAACGAACCTGCCGTTGGACAGATGTTGCAAGGTCATGGCCGACATGGCCAACATGGCCGGCGTGCGAGTACCGAGCTGCACGATGCCCGTACACAGCCGGATTCTGTCGGTCACCACTGCGGCCGCCGCAATCTGCGTGAGTGCGTCGTAACCCCAGTACTCCGGAACCCAGATTGAGTCGACGCCAAGCCGCTCGGCCTCGATCACGTAGTCGAGGCCTGGCTGATCAACCGGTTGTGCCCATGTACCAAGTCGAAGTGTCATGTTCCTTTCATACTCCATGCACACGACCGAGTTGTTGACACTCGGTGACAACAACTGGCTTCGACAACTCGCTACTGCCGTTCAGCCACCTGGCCACGGTCGACATGCCAGTGACGATTGGTGGTCACGGCTTCGAGGAGACGTCGATCATGGGTCACGAGCAACACGGTGTGGGGAAAGGCTTGGAGCGCTGCTTCGAGTTGTTCTATCGCCGGGAGATCGAGGTGGTTGGTGGGTTCATCAAGCACAAGCACGTTCGAGCCACGAGCAGCGAACAGCCCCAACGCGGCGCGTGTCTGTTCGCCAGGTGAAAGGTCAGCAACCGGCCGGTCGATTCGCTGGGTATCCAGTCCGAGCTTTGCCAGCTGACTTCGGACAACCTGATCGTCACACCCAACCGCATCAGTGAATCCTCGCAGCAGCGATGGAGCGTCAGCGAACAGTTTGCGTTGCTGGCGAAGGGTGGACACCTGCGCTGACCGGCCCACATGGTGCGATCCGGAATCAAGTTTGACCTCGCCGAACAGAGCCCGGAGCAGGGTCGTCTTGCCCGAACCGTTCTCGCCGGTGATCATGATGCGATCGCCTGCAGTCACCGCAACGTCTACCGGCCCGAGTGTGAAGTCGCCAAGCTTGACCGTTGCGCCAGTGAGCGTTGCCACTTCGGTTCCTGAACGCTCTGCGGTGGCGAAGTCGAGCTGGAGCTCCCACGGTTCCCACGGCGCTTCGACTCGCTCGTTACGTTCAAGCCGTTCGAGCGCACCTTCGGTCTGCTTCGCCTTGCCGGCAATCTTCTCGCTGGTGGCGATCCGGTGGGCCCGGATGTTCTTGTCGGGCTCAGACTTGTCTGTCTTGGCTTTGCGCACCCCTACCGTCGACCACTGTTGCTGGGTCTGGGCCCGCTCCTGCAGCTGCGATCGTTTGGCGTTAAATTCGTCGTAGGCGTCGTAGTGCTGCTGTCGGGCCACGTCGCGGGCGTGTTGCCATGCTTCGAAACCGCCGTTGAAGCGTTTGCCAGTGTGTGCGTGGTCCTCGAGTTCGTAGACCGACGTGATTACCCGCTCCAAGAATGTTCGATCGTGGCTCACCACCGCGATGGCCCGCTCCTGACCGAGCAGCATGGACTCCAGTAGGTCGAGACCCGCCTGGTCGAGATCATTGGTTGGTTCGTCGAGTAAGAGCACGTCGAAGCTTGCGAGCAACATGGCCGCCAGGTTGACCTTGGTGCGCTGGCCTCCTGAGAGGTCGGCGACTTTATCGGTGAGTTCGACGCCCTGAAGCCCGACCTCGCCCATGGCCTGCCCAGTGCGAGCGGCGAACGATGAAGCGTCGGTAGCGAGATATCGAGATAGTGCCGTGTCGTAGCGCTCGTCCGAGCCTGCCGCGCCCTCGGCAACGTCGACCAGCGAGGCTTCGAACTCTGCCAGCACGGCACCGACACCCGTCGAACGACTGACGAACGCTCCGACAGTTTCATCGGGCTGATCGTCGAGTTGCTGGCGCATGAGCCCGACGGTGGCTGCGCTGGGATTCGCGGAGACGGCGCCAAGTTCCGGGTCAAGCTCAGCGGCGAGGAGCCGTAGCAGTGTCGACTTGCCGGTGCCGTTCGGACCAACAATGCCCACACGGTCACCCGGGGCGAGGGTCAGCGAAATGTCGCGCAGTATCGAACGTGGGCCGTAGGAGAATGCCAGGCCAGTAGCGATGAGTTGGGCGTGTGCATGCATGTGAAGGAGACCTTTCGGGCGAGCCACGATTGCGGCGGCGCCATCGACGACGAGGACAGGTCTCAGTTCTTCACGAGCGTCACCCTAACTCGCTCGCGTACCTGCCGCCACCGATGTACGGGCACCCAGGA
Source organism: Acidimicrobiaceae bacterium (assembly GCA_003485885.1). Lineage (GTDB taxonomy): Bacteria > Actinomycetota > Acidimicrobiia > Acidimicrobiales > UBA10347 > UBA10347. Next base: position 1,858 of record DNHM01000497.1, on the reverse strand, counting down.
CCAAGAGGGACCGTCGACACAGCAACACCGCGAACCTTGAGGGACCGCCAACACAGAAACACCGCGAACCCAGAGGGACCGTCGACGCAGAAACTCTCAAGCAGGGTTTCGGCGAGGGACGAGCCGAAAGCCGGACTACCCGAGACTACCCCGAGATGCGAACCTCGCTGAACGGGACGCCCTTGTCGACCTCGGGCTCCTTCGGTAGTCCCAAGATGCGTTCGCCGATGATGTTGCGCTGGATCTGATCGGTGCCCCCGCCAATCGAGGTGAAGAAGGCATTCAACATCGCATAGGTCGCATCGGCTCCGTCGGGGTGGTCCTCGCCCCCGAGCATCGCTTCGCTACCAAGGATCTCGGCCTGCAGGCTCCCACCGAAGTGCAACATGCGTGACATCGCCAGCTTGCCGAGTGAGACCACCGGCGATGATGTGCCTTTCGACAGGGCTGCCTTGCCCCGCTGGTTATTCCATGCGTTAACTGTTCGCCATGAATGCAGCCGCATGAGATCTTGGCGAATGCCAGAGTCTCCGACCACGCCTCGTTCAGTGGCAAGTTCAATCAGTGACAAATCGGGCACCGGAGCCGACTTCTCGCTCGTGAGATCGCGCACCACTTCGGCCGACTGCTTCTTGCGCTTTTGGGTAACGCCCATCACCGAACGTTCATAGGCCAACGCAGATGTCAGCACATGCCAACCGCCATTGAGGTCGCCCAACATGTTGGCGTCGGCAACCCGAGCATCGGTCAGGAAGACCTCGTTGAAACGTGAATCCCCGGTGGCTTGTCGCAGCGGTCGCACCTCGACGCCAGGCTGTTTCATGGGTATGAGGAAGAACGTCATGCCGCGGTGCTTCGGCTGTGACGAGTCGGTGCGGCTAATCAGGAAGCCGTAGTCGGCTTGACGACCGCTCGAGGTCCACACCTTCTGGCCGTTGACAATCCACTCATCGCCGTCACGTTCGGCACGGGTCTGCACCGATGCCAAGTCGCTTCCTGCACCCGGCTCGCTGTAAAGCAAACACATATCGACCTCGCCCAGCAGCAGATCTCGCAGCATCTCTTGCTTGAGTTCTGGACGCGCCCATGTGGTGATGGTCGCGGCCCACAGGTTGGTGACGTCTTGTCCCCAGCCGGTCAGGTCAGTTGGTCGGAAGACCTGGTCGGTTGCTCGGGCAACCTTGGGGGCCAGGCCGCGTCCGTATTCCTCGACTGGCCAGCTCGGTGCCGACCAGCCTGAGTCAACGAGTTCTCTAAGCCAGGCCTTGCGGTCGGTGTCGGGGGTGACCGGGTGGGCTTCGAGCCAGGACTGAGCTTCAGCAATCGCAGCGGCGGCAGCCTGGTCGAAGGAATCGTCTGGTGCACTTGCCATGACGCCATACTCTCAGCACCTACCTACATCGGCAAAAACTGGCCACCCACAAGCCAGAGACAAGACAAGCGGTCACCGAGGGTCTGACCCACGTCACCGAGGGTCTGACCCCCGCGTGACCAGGTAGGAGAGCACCCCGTCTACACAGAAACGGATAATGCAATCTGAACTATCAGTATTAGGCGAACGAAGGTATGTCAACACTGGTGGCTACAACGAAGGAGCCGGCGGCGTATTTGGGCAGTTCACGTCGGGTAAACCTTGACAGGTCCTCCGGGTCGGTCTCTGAGCACACAATCGCTGTATCCGCACCCCCAAGCGAACAACGATCTGCGTCGAATGACCCGAGCGTTCGCCACCGATGAACGGCCGATTGGGTACCTGCCGGAATCGCTGGTCTACCGTTGTGTCCACCAACGTCCTTTGGGGAGTCATGGCCTACACAAACAGTCGCACCTATCTCGATGCAGACAGCCACATCATGGA
>DNHM01000186.1 GCA_003485885.1 Acidimicrobiaceae bacterium | reverse complement strand
GCAGTACCTGGCCAAGAACCCCGGGGGTTATTGCAACCACGGTTTCTGCCAGGTCGCCTATTCCTGACACCACCACCCGGTTGCACATCAGGTTCCGATCGCATGGTCTGCCACCGCAATCGAAGCCAATCGAATCCCTCATCGACCACTCCGCAACCCCGACAGGAGAGACGTCATCACGAACCCCACCAAGACTGAACTTCGCGGCCGGCTGACGCCCGAGCAGTACAAGGTCACCCAGAAGGCCGGCACCGAACGAGCTTTTTCGGGTGAATACTGGAATACCGAGACACCCGGTATCTATCGGTGTGTGGTCTGCGAGCTGGACCTGTTCGCCAGCGACGACAAGTACGACTCAGGCACGGGATGGCCGTCGTTCACCACCGAAATTGCTGAGGGTCGGGTGTCGTTGCACTCAGATCGGAAGTTCCTGATCAAGCGGAACGAGGTCCGTTGCGCCAGCTGCGACGCGCATCTTGGTCATGTGTTCGGCGACAGCCCGTCTGATGCTGGCGGTCAGCGGTACTCCATGAACTCGGCAGCTCTTATCCTTGCTGAGCACGACAGCGATCAGGAGTCCACCCAATGACGGCCATTAGCACGCTGTTCGATTTCGACAACACCTATGCACGCGAGCTCGAGGAGCTGGTGGTTGCCTGGCAACCCGACGAGGTTCCAGCACCATCGCTGGTCGTGACGAATGGTGACCTGGCCCAAGAGCTCGGCCTCGACTCCGATGACCTCGACGGGCCAGTTGGGGCATCAGTCCTATCGGGCAACACCCTTCCCGACGGAGCGACGCCGGTGGCCATGGTGTACGCCGGGCATCAATTCGGTGGGTATTCACCTCGGTTGGGCGATGGGCGCGCGGTTCTGCTGGGAGAGATCGTCGACATCGATGGGAAGCGCCAAGACCTTCATCTCAAGGGTTCTGGTCGCACGCCACTCTCTCGAGGCGGCGATGGCAAAGCCACACTCGGTCCAATGTTGCGCGAGTTTGTCATCGCAGAGGCGATGCATTCGCTCGGCGTTCCCACGACCCGTGCGCTCGCCGTGGCCGTCACCGGCGAAGAAATCGCCCGTAACGGCATGGAGCCGGGTGCGGTGTTGACTCGAGTGGCGTCCAGCCATCTGCGGGTTGGCACGTTCGAATACTCAGCCCGAGCAGGCGACGCTGATGCGTTCAAGAAGCTCGTGGAGTACTCGATAGACCGGCACTACCCCCACGTGCGCGAGACAGAGCAGCCATATTTGGCCTTCTTCGAGGCCGTGCTCGAGAACCAAGCAGCCCTCATAGCCAAGTGGATGTTGCTCGGTTTTATTCACGGCGTGATGAACACCGACAACGTGACCATCTCTGGCCAAGGGATTGACTATGGGCCATGTGCGTTCATGGATCGTTACGACCCCGCGACCGTGTTCAGTTCGATCGACCACGGTGGCCGATATGCGTATGGCAATCAGCCACGAATCACCACCTGGAACCTGGCCCGACTTGCCGAGACGCTGGTGTCGCTTGTCGACGATGACTTCGACGTCGCTGCTGAGTCGCTCACGTCTGCACTCAACGGGTTCGACGATCGTTATCGGTCACACTGGATCGTTGATATGCGAGCCAAGTTGGGCATTGTTTCCGAGGGAGCTGGCGACGGCGACTTCTTCGATGAACTGCTGTCGCTGATGCAAACTGCACAACTCGACTACACCGGTACGTTCCGGGCCCTGGCTGCCATGCTGCGTGACGCCACCACTCCGTCGGTATTCGGTGCCGACAATCTCATCGCCGCTCACTGGGTGACTCGCTGGAGGGCACAACTAGATGTGCAAGGGGTCGACCTGGCCCTGGTGGCGGACTCTATGGATGCTGTGAACCCGTTGTACATCCCTCGGAATCATCTGGTCGAGGAAGCGTTGGCCGCCGCCAATCAAGGCGATATGAAGCCGTTCGAAGAGCTGCTCGACGTCGTGACTCATCCCTTCATCGAACGCGATGGTCTCGACCGTTTCGCGCAACCCGCCCCCGACGGTTTCGAGCGCGGCTTCAAGACGTTCTGCGGTACCTGATTGTCCCGTCGCCTTGTAAGTGCACGTTTCTGAACCGATTGGGCGAATACTCGCATTACTTGGTTCAGAAGCGTTTGGTCTGTGGGCTTCTCAGTCGGCGATGAGAGCGAAGGCGGCGGGGACGTCCGAGGGTCCGGCCAACTTGGCCCACTTGGCGCCGACTGTGGCAGCGAACGCTTCGGCATCTTCGCAGTCGTCGGCCGGGGCCAGGATCGCGAGTTGTTCAAGTGCGGCTGCCTGGCGTTCGGGCGGGCCACCCTCGGTGGGCCGACAGTCCGACAAGATGATGGTTCGCTGTCGGCTGGCATTGCTGCGGGCGAGTTGGCTTTGCGCGGTGCGGAAGGCGAGTGACAAGTCGGTGGGACCGAAGCCGCGGAGCCGGAGCACGTCGTTGATCACGTCTTCGACCGGTCGTGCCTGGCCGATGCCCTTGATCACGATCGCCTTATCGCTGAAGGCAATCACGCAATAGTCGGTCTTGGTTCGCTGAGCTGCGGCCGCAGCTGCGACGGCAGCGATCGCGAGCCGGTCGCCAGTCATAGATCCACTGCGATCAATCAAGATCGCGAGCGCGGCGTCGGGTCGTGTCCACGCGTGCATGCGCAGATCGTCGACATTGGGTGGGTGGTTTGCTGCCGTGGCCATGAGTAGCGCTTCGGCGCTGCCGTCGATATCGATGTCGCCGCCGGCGTCGCTCATGGGCATGGACCGCATGCGACCCACTCCCCGAGAATGGCTTGGTGTGGTCGCGGCCAGATCGACGATCACCCGAGCGGCCAGCTGCTGGGCCAAGGCTCGGAGCCGTTCGTCGGTGGCCGAGGCCATGGCTGACAACGTGCTGAGCGCAATATCGGTGTCGGTCGTGAGCATATGTTCGGTCGACTCGATATTCAGCTCGCCGACCTCGGGAGACATCTCCTCGAAACCTTCGTTCTTTGCTAGGTCGCGACGAGGTGTGGTCTGGCGTTGTTCCTCGTCGAGTTGAGTGCGCGCCTCATCACCCTCGAGAGTTCGTGACGGATCAAGAACGCCCCCGCCAGGGCTTACGCTTTTCCCGAGTCGTCGTCGAGCTCGTCGGGGGAGAG
>DNHM01000545.1 GCA_003485885.1 Acidimicrobiaceae bacterium | reverse complement strand
AGTGTCCTCGCTCAGTATGAGCAAACCTTCGCTGTCACGATCCAGACGACCAGCGCCATAGACGGTGGGCAGATCGATGTAGTCGGCCAAGGTGGAACGAGGGGGGTCAGCGCTGTCGCTGAACTGAGAAAGCACGTCGTACGGCTTCCAGAAGGCAATCGTGATCACGACAGGCAGGGTATGCGACTGCCGATGGGGCACTACGCTTCGACAGATGGTTACCGAAGCGACGAAGATAGACGTCCACTGGCCTGATGTGCTGTCGGGTCTGGTTCGCGGGCAGGACATGTCACGCGATATGGCACAGCACGTCGTTACGGCGATGTTGGCTGGCCAGGCCTCAGATGCTCAGATCGCTGGTTTCTTGATCGGCATGGCGGCCAAAGGCGAAATCACCGAAGAGATCCTGGGTATGCGCGACGCAATGTTCGCAGCATCCACGCCACTCGAGCTACCGGAGGGCACGGTGGACATTGTGGGCGTCGGTGGCGCACCCCGGCGACAAGTCGCGGCCTTCAACGTGTCAACGATCGCTTCGATCGTTGCTGCAGCCGCGGGTGCAACCGTATGCAAACACGGCAATCGCAAAGCAAGCTCAACCTCGGGTTCCTTCGATCTGCTCGAGGCGTTGGGCGTGAACATCGAAGCAAGCCCGGATGTCGTCGCCGACGGTGTCGCCAAGATCGGTCTCGGTTTCGCCTTTGCTCGGGCCCATCACCCGTCGATGCGCCACGTTGGACCGGCGCGTGCCCAGTTGGGCGTGCCGTCAGTCTTTAACGTGCTCGGGCCTTTGGCCCATCCCGGGCGGATCAAACGCCAGGTGTTGGGAGTTTCCGACGCAAACCGGGCAGATCAGATCGCAAATGTGGTGGCCGGTTCGGATGCGGAGCTTGTGTGGGTGGTTCATGGTCACGACGACCTCGACGAATTGTCACTGACGGGCCCCGCCCAGGTGATCGAGATCCGCAACGGCAAGCGACGGTCCTTCACACTTGACCCAACCGATTGTGGCTTCAGCACGGTGGGGCCATCGGCAATCCTCGGTGGTGATGCTTCAGTGAACAAAGGCCTAGCTGAGAAGGTGTTCGCGGGTGAACCGTCGGCGAACCGAGACATGGTGCTTCTGAACGCTGCTGCTGGGCTTGTGGTGGCAGGTGTGGTCGAAGACATCGTGCAGGGTGTGCATGCTGCGGCTTCGGCGCTAGATGATGGAGCTGCTGGAGCCAAACTCGAAGATCTCGTCAGGCACACCAATCTCTGATCCAGCGATGAGCGCCGCCCGCACCGAACAAGCAGCTGTCGAGGAACTCGAAGCGGAACGTCGTGTGATCAACCGCATCGCCGACGTGCGCGATGTCCAGATCGCACGGGTAGCGGCGCGTGCGTCGCGCCTGGCCGACGAAGCGGCTGCTATGACCGAGGATGGTCTGCGCGACATCTTCGACGAAGACGACGATCCTGATGCTGCGGTTCAGGCCACGTTTGTTCGTGAAGGAGCCATGTACGCCATGGCTGCGGCCAAACGGTTCCACGAGGTTGATTCGATCGGCGATGCACCAGCGTTTGGTCGGATCACTGACGAAGACGGCGAAAACCTTTATGTCGGCAAATGCAGCGTCATCGACAGCGAGGCCGTGTTGCTCGTCGATTGGCGAGCCAGGGCTGCCATCCCGTTCTACCGGGCCGCCCCATTGGAGCCACTTGGAGTGGTCCATCGTCGTCATCTTCACTATTCGCCCGAGTCGTCGCCGCCGCAGGAACTGGTGGGGTACAGCGACGAAGTGTTCGACACCGCGTTGCTCGGCACCACCACTGGTCTGCAAGGCGAAGCGGCGTTGCTTGCCTCGCTGGAGACCGGACGCACTGGGCAAATGTCGTCGGTTGTGGCAACGATCCAGGCAGAACAAGACGCTGTCATCCGGGCAGACTCCAACGAACCGTTGCTCGTGCAAGGTGGTCCCGGTACCGGTAAGACAGTTGTGGCACTGCACCGTGCGGCCTATCTGTTGTACGACCAGCGACAGGCGCTCGCCGAGAACGGTGTATTGATTGTTGGGCCAAGCACCCACTTCTTGGCTTACATCAGCGAGGTGCTCCCGTCGCTGGGTGAGACTGGCGTTGTGTCGGCTGTGCCTGCACAGCTTTATCCAGGGGTCCTCAAAGGCCTCGATGAGCTCACCGAGGTTTCCGCGATCAAAGGCCAGGTCGAGATGATCGCGCTGCTGGCCAACTCGGTTCGTAATCGTCAGATCCGTCCGACCGAGGACCTTCTGGCCTGGTACGGATCAGACAGAGTCACGATGCCGGTCAAGGTCCTTCAAGAGTGCTTCGACGAAGCTTTACGACTGCCAAGCCACAACGAGGCTGCAGACCGATTCCGCATGTCCGTTATCGAGGCATTTTCCCAGCAGGTGTACAACCCATCGTTTGACAATTATGCGGAGGCGTATCGTTCGTTTGCAGCCTCGCCGTCGCTCAAGATCTTCTTGCTCAAACACTGGCCGACCCTGACCCCCGAGCAGGCGCTGAATGACCTATTGGGTTCCCCATCACTCTTGCGTAAAGCCTCGGTAGGTACCGGCCTTTCTCACGCGCAAGTAGCGCTGCTAGACCGCGACCGCGTCCCTGAAATCGAGCTCGAGGACAACCGTTGGAGCGATGCCGATATCCCGCTGCTCGACGAGTTGTGGCATCTCGTGGGTGGCTTGCCGTCGGCGATGGCCGAAGAGGACCGTCAACGAGTCCGCGATGCCAGGGATGAATTCGAGATCGCTGCCATGCAAGATCAGATGCTCGAGGACGAAGACGGCGAACCCGTCGAGGACGAGGCGGCTGAGATTCTGTCTGGCCTGGTGCTTCCGCCGCCGCCGATACGAGGCGATTTTGTCTGATAACGAGCCATATCCTTTTGAGTCAGAT
>DNHM01000348.1 GCA_003485885.1 Acidimicrobiaceae bacterium | reverse complement strand
GAACCTTCGGGGTGTCAAACTTCTCGACTTCGATGCGATCAGCGAAATCGCCGAACGCGGCTACCGGGCCACCGGGCCACCGTGGAACGCCTCGAGAGCATGTGAACGTGGTCGGGCCAGGTTTATGGTCGGGCCAGGTTTACTTGGATCGAAATATTGGCGCGAAACCGACCACACGACCCCACAACAGTCGGTGCGTTGACTAGTTTCTAAGTGGAAACGACGGTTCTCCATGCCACACACGTGCCCTCACGATCGCTGCACCTTCTTCATCCGCGAAAGTGTCGCGCAGTGTCTAGGGTGCGGCCGTTCAGCACGTTCGCCACGCACTGGATTGATTCGTGGCGACGGCCAGGGAGTTGTTTTGACGACTGCCGCCCTACTTGGTTTGTTGCTCGGTCTACTACCGATGTTGTGGCTCGCGCAAAGCAGTTGGCTCGTCGGACTTGTGGTCGCAGCAATCGCTGGTGTCGTTGGCTGGGTTGTCCTCCGAAACCAACGAGCGACATCGACGTTCACCAGCGTCGATTCCGGTTACCGCCGGGCGGTCGACGAGTGCACTCTGTGGTTAGGTACCTGGAGTGAACTGTTTACGCTTGCTGCTGACGCCAACCACATGCCCGAAGACGAACGACTGCTCCTTGTCGAGGCGCAGGCTGCAGCCGCAGACGCCGCAGCCGAAGCGGCTTCACGCCGCAACGACTACGCGAAACGTTTCATCGCTAATGGCTTTGATCGGTTGGACTTTCTCGCCGTGACGCGACCGCTTGGGCGATCGACCGGTTGGGAGACTGAATGGCGCCAGGCCATCGCCACGATCGAGTACTACCTCGAGACGTTGTGGATCGACCACCACGCGGCCGATCAAGCTCGAACAAGACTCGATGAGTTCCGACTCACACACCGTGGTCCTGCGCAACGGCGCAGCCAACTCGTTCAACGAACACGCACCATCAAGCTCTTCGACCCGGCCCCGGACTTTGACCGCGGTTCTGTTCGCTCCAGCGAAGTGATCAACCTCGCCGATGGCGTTGATGCCGAACGTTTTCGTCTTCGGGCGGAACGTTCGCTTCTACGAGACGCACCGCTCACAACTGCAGAGTTCACCGCTCAGGCACCTGATTCCTGATCATCTGTGAACATTGCCACCACACAAACACCCCAGACGCTGGTTGGCAGGTGTTGCGACCGCAGTCACTGCATTGTCGATCGCGTCCCTTGACGATTCTTTTCTGCCGGGTGGGTGGCCAGTCACACTGCGTAGTGGGTTTGGGTCGGGTGGTCATGGTCCAAGTGGTGAGACGTGAGGCGCACGACTACTCCACCCGCAGGCCACCATGGTTCGTGATGAAGAGACATACCGCTGTGGGTTAGTTGTCAGCCGGTGGCCAGGACTCGTTCATACATCTCGGTGTAGACATCGGCCAGCGTCTCCATCGAGAACTCGTTGGCCCGTTGCCGGCCTCGTTCGACTCGATCGTGGACACCGTGTCCACCAGCGAGCACCGCACTCAATGCTCCAGCCAGAGCGTCGGGGTTTCCGGGCTCGGTGAGGAGCGCATCGGATCCAGCCCGGGCGACCAGTGAATACCCGGTGATATCGCTGGCCACGATTGGGATGCCAGCCGACATTGCCTCGAGCAGCACAATCCCGAAGGACTCGCCACCCAGCGACGGAGCGCAGAAGACGGACGCTCCCGCCAAGCGGGCACGCTTTTCTTCGCCAGAGATCCGGCCGAGCCATTCGATGCGATCATTGCCGGCAAAATCGCGTTTGAGCGAAAGGGTCTCGTCGCCATCGCCGCCGACCCAAATACGAACATCCGCCGGCAAGCGTTCCGAGGCCTGCAACAGCACCCGTAGGCCCTTGCGTTCTTCATGTCGACCGACGAACAACACCGTGGGGCCGGAAGCTGGTGATGGTTCGGCCGATGCATAACGGTTGACATCGATGCCGTTGAACACTCGTTCATAATTCCCACCGAGCCATTTCGTTGCCAACGCCTCAGCCTCCGCTGACACGGCGCAGGCGATCGCCAACCGGCTGCGAAGCGCCCGGCATCCTCGGTTTACCCACCGATACGCCGAGCTCCGGCCAGCTGCATGGAATGTGCCAACCATGGGCGCCGCCTGCATGAGCACCGATGTGATGCCAATACCAGGGGCAAGCGGCTCGTGTATGTGAAGCACGTCGAACTCTTCGTTCCACAATGCCTTGATCAGACGGATCTGAGCGGGAAGATCCGGAGCGATGGGAGCGATCGAACCGTTGGCCGCTGTCGGCAAACTCGCACCCAGCGTGGTGATCCCACTATCGGGTGGGGGCCCATCGCATGGTGCAAGGACACGCACGTCGACGCCTCGGGCGCGCAATACCGGCGCCAGGCCCAGAACCTGTTCTTGCACCCCGCCGGGTACCGACAAGCTGTACGGACAGATCATCCCCACACGCATCGAGGGTTACTCGCTGCCGTCGTGGAGCTGGCGGAGTGCGTCGTGATCGCTCGGCCAATTTGGTTGCAGCACGATCCACTGATGCGGTTCGCGGCGGATCTGCATCTGCATTACATCGGCAATATTTTGGGTGATGCGTTTGATGTCGTCGCGCATCTTGCCCTGCCGTTCGACCACGATCGGCGGTTCGCACACTGCGTGGTTCTGGGCGCCGCGGTGGTAGACGGCCACCGGCACAATCGTGGCGCCTGTGCGCAGAGCCAGCGTGGCGGCACCACCCGGCAGTTCGGTTCGTTCACTGAAGAAATCAACCTCGACACCGCCGTCGCCCAGATTGCGGTCGCTCATCAGGCACAACACGTGATTCGCCCGCAGCCGCCGGAGTAGCTCGCTGCCCAAGCCTTTGCCTAGCGGCAAGACTTGGATACCCACAGCTTCGCGCCACTCCTCCATCCACAACCGGAGTTCTTCGTTCTCGAGCGCTTCGACCACGCCGGTGACCTGATACTTCGGCACCTTGTCGAGCCAACTCGCAGCCCATTCCCAACCACCAACATGGGGCAACACCAAGATGGTGCCCTTGCCTCGTGCATGACTGTCCTGAATATGGCGGAAACCCTCGTAGCTGAAGCCTTGATCGATGGCCTTGGCATCGAGCCCCGGCAGGCGTGCCGTATCGGTGTAGTAGCGGGCATAGGAACGGAACACAGCCCGCACCCCGTGCGCGAGTTCGGAGGCACTCAGTTCGTGGTCGCTGCTTCGCCGAAGATTTCGCTCGACGATGAGCTTGCGGTCAGGCGAGAACCACGGGATCCCGGTCGTCGCCACCCGACACAAGCCGCTCATCATCCCATGGGGCAATGTGCGCGCTGCCGTCGCGATGGTCTTGTACACGGCAAGCGTCGGGTCAATCCCCATGGCCCCCATGCCACTCAGTTCTTTGCTGCCGCCGCTGCTCTATCGGCGTGCATTTCTGCGGTTGCCTGCTTCCACACCTTAAAGAAGCGTTGCACGACGGTGACACATGTGAGCACCAGCATGACCCACAAGACCGGCTCAAGGATGCGAGGAAATGCCAAACCAGCTGCGAGCAGAATGAAACGTTCGGCCCGTTCCATGATGCCGCCCTTGGCGTCGAATCCAAGCAGTTCACCCTTGGCTCGCAGATAGGAGGTGATCAACGCTGCGGACATCACCGCAACCGG
>DNHM01000108.1 GCA_003485885.1 Acidimicrobiaceae bacterium | reverse complement strand
GATGAAGTCGATGGTCCGCTCGGTCACGAAGGTGGTCGAATACGCCTCGGCCGGGAAGGATGCTTCATGGATCTGCCACCACTGCGGTGATCGTCGCGGTACATCGGCGTCGTGCTGACTGCCGGCAACCAATTGCTCGTGCGTGACGCCGCGGTCGCGTGCCCATCGATAGTGATGCCCTCCGGACCACGCCCCGTGCCCGATGGTCAGCTCGACGTGACCGAATCCGTAGAAGTCATCAGGGTTTGGTGTGTCGCCCGATTCGTAGCGCTCTTGATGCTCGATCGTGTCCCATCCTTGTGTCCACGGGGAGCCCATCGCCGGGTCGCCGGGAAGTTCGGCGACGGCCTCGCGACTCGAACCATGTTGAAGGTGCGATTTGCCGATCAACCTGGTGCGGTAGCCGTTGTCGCGCAATTGACCGACGAACGTATTGGCATCTGGAGACAGCGACCGGTCATTGAAAATGACACCGTGAGCCGACGGCATCCGGCCGGTCATGATTGATGACCGATTTGGCATGCAGACCGGATTGGCGACAAAGGCCCGATCGAACACGGTGCTGCGCGCTGCGAGCGCGTCGAGATTCGGAGTGCGCACCACCTCGTTGCCTCCGAATCCGACATGGTCCGCCCGTTGTTGGTCGGTGATGATGAATAGGACGTTCGGCCGCCGCGTGGTGCTCATGCGGTGGCGAGCGGGTAGGCGAGGATGGATTCCTCAGACTCCCCGTCCTCGTACCGGGCGACGAGGTCGTCGAAATCGACCGGGATACCAATCGGGTTTGCGGCAAACACCGGCGACCGCATGAAGGTGTCAGTGTCCTCCATGGTCAAGGCGTCGACCTGCAACTCCACCTGGTTGCCATCAGGATCGCGGTAGTACGCCGAGAGCGTTCCACCGTGATGGATCATCCAGTAAGGCTCGATGCCCTGCAACTTCAAACGCTGGTAGGTCTCGAACTGATCATCGATTCCCGCATACGTATAGGCCACGTGATCGACTCCGGAACGGCCTAACTCCTGGTCTTCCACGGGGACACTGATCATCGCAACGCGATGGTGTTCGTCGTCGAACGAGAGAAACGCAATGAAGTCGTTGGCAAAGCGAACGTCTGCTTCGAGCACGCCACTCCACCACTCGAGCATCTCGTCGAAACGAGCGGTTCGGAGTACCACGTGGGCGAATTTGATCGGACTGGGCATGTTGATCCTCTTTCAGTTTGTGGGCTCGGCTCAGCTGAGCCTTCAGGACGTTGCCCGTAAGGCGCTCACGATCACAGCGAGGGCAAGTGAGGTGCAAATATAAGCTCATAACTGTGTGGCTGTCCACACCCGCCTACCGTGGTGTCATGGCACGACAACCCGCAGCCGGCCCTGCCCCAACAGGAGCCGACAGTTCCCGACTCCGGCGCGATCGCGACAACATCCGCGAGCTGCTTCTCGAGTCGGCGATCGCCGAGTTTGCTCAGAAAGGATACGACGGTGCGTCCACGACCTCGATCGCGAATCGCGCCGAAGCTCACCAGCCTCAGATCAACTATCACTTCTCGTCGAAGCCTGAGTTGTGGAAAGCAGTAGTCGACCGCTTGTTCACGCAACTGGACGCTGCACTCGCTGATATCGAGTTCGGCGATGACCTGGCTGCAGGATTCGCCGAACTCGTACGCCGGATCGTGATGCACGCCGCATCGCACCCCGAGCTCAACCAGATCATGGTCCAAGAGTCAACGGCGCCGAGCGAGCGCCTCACCTGGATCACCGAAACACACGTTCGGCAGCGCTACGACGCACTTCGCGAGCTCTGGACTGCTCTACGCGAACTCCGCGTCGCCGCACCGATCGATGCCGACGTCATCTACTACATCGTGGTCGGTGCCACGTCCCTGCCGTTCATCAACCATGCCGAGGCTCGCATGCTGCTCACGGGGGATCTCGGGTCTGACGAGCAGATCGACAGCCACGTCGCGGGAATCCTTGCGATGCTGCTCCCCGGACGCCGAGCTTAGCTTGCCCATCTTATGAGTACATAATAGTGTGCTCTCACTGGCCGGTCAGAGTGACTGCCGAGGAAGTGAGCCCACGCCATGCGGTACTACGTCACTGATCGGGGCATCGCCCGATCTGCAACCGACGGGCTCGTCGACCTGCTCGATGTGGACGACACCGACCTCGTCACCGTCGTGCAGCGCGACCCGAACCTCACTGGGCTGGCCTCCGCCGCGGTCACCGGGACCGTTCCACTCGCGACGTTGAGCTTGCTGGCGCCAGTTCGTCGGCCGGGCAAGATCGTCTGCATGGCGATCAACTACCAGAGCCACATCGACGAAATCGGCCATGTACTCAAGGCACTCAACCAAGAGCCACCGACCGAGCCCGTGTTCTTTCTCGTCCCCAGCACAGCGATCACCACGCCGGGAGCCAACATCGTGCTGCCCGCGATGGCGCCCGACCAAGTTGACTACGAGATCGAGTTGGCGCTTGTCATCGGCCAAGGCGGCAAGCACATCGCGGAAGCCGACGTCTGGAGTCGTGTCGCCGGCCTCACGCTCTCCAACGACATTTCGGCGCGTGACATCCAACGCACGGCGATGATGACGCCGACCGCCGAGCTCGGTCACGCCAAGGGGCTCGACGGTTTCAAACCACTCGGTCCGGCCTTGGTGACGATGGACGAGTTCGACGTCTCGAACGGGCCGCTCGATCTCATGCTCGAAACGAAGGTCAACGGGGAAGTACGCCAGCACACTTCGACCGCCGACATGTTGTTCGACATTCCGGCATCTGTCTCGTACATCTCGAAATACTTCACCCTCGAACCTGGCGATGTGATCCTCACCGGCTCACCCGCCGGTGTCGGCGTCGTCAGCCAGACGTTCCTGCGGCCTGGCGATGTGGTTGAACTCTCAGCCGAGGGTGTTGGCTCATTCACCCAACACGTCGTCGCCGATGCCTGAAGACACCTCGACGAGCAGCAGAGTCGACGTCATCATCGTAGGCGCCGGACCCGTCGGCCTCACTGCGTCAATCCTGCTCAGCAAGCTTGGGATCTCCCACCTCGTCGTCGAAGCGCGAGACGGGCTGCACGAAGCGCCACAAGCCCACGTGGTGTCGCCAAGGACCATGGAGATCCTGACGCGCTCCATCGGCATCAACGACGGCGACCTACGGTCCGCGGCCACACCCTTCAATCAGATCCCCGTGGTCCGCTGGGTCGAGACCCTGACGGGAGTCGAGCACGGCAACTTCTCGCTCATCACCCAAGCACGGATCACAAAGATGTTCGCCACCACACCGTGCCCCCCGGCAAACATCTCCCAGAATCGTCTCGAACCGGTACTGCTGTCGTCAGCGGAGGACGCTGGGGGAACCGTCGCCTTTGGTCAGGAGTGGCTGTCGTCCACTGAGGGCGATGGTGAGGTGACATCCACCGTGCTCAACCGAGAGACGGGCGAGAGACGGGCGATCATCTCGCGCTACGTACTCGCCTGCGACGGCGCCTCGAGCCAGG
>DNHM01000104.1:2538-5499 GCA_003485885.1 Acidimicrobiaceae bacterium | reverse complement strand
TCAAGTACCCATCGGGTCACAGACCTATGTGCCTGCGTCCGTCGCTCGGATGATCTCCGACAAACAGTTGAAGCCGGCAGACGTGATTGAGAACATTCTCGAGGCGACAGCAGCTGCCGCTGAACGGTATGACAACGTGTTGATTGCCCACCTGTTTTCGGTCCTGCCTAAGTGTGGACTCACCGAGCTCATGGTCTCAGAAAATCAGATCACAGCGCTTGGTCGCCGGCTGGCAAACGCAGGCGGACGCGTCGAGATTTCCGAGCGGTGGGCTTGCCCTTCAGCCCACACTGCGAAGTTGCTCCGGGCTGCTGGAGTAGAGCTTGTGGCTTCGACCGATAGTCACCGTGCCGATACGATCGGGCGCTACTGCCATGTAGCGGACGTCGCCGGGAGTCTCGCCCTCGTCTGATGTCGATGCTACGAGAAGCTGTCGTTCTGGCCGACATGGTCGGCCGCTGGACCTTGGTGGTCTTGGTAATGCTGGGTGTACTTCCTCTTGCCACGGCGTCGTATCAGTTCGCTATTATTGGCTTGCACGCGGTGCGCAACCACTACGGCAATGTTGAGCCTCGGTTTCCGCGCGTTGCGATTTTGGTCCCTGCGTGGAACGAAGCAGCTGTCATCGGCAGCTCGATCGATCGTCTCCTGCTGCTCGATTACCCTGCGGATCGGCTTCGTATTTATGTCGTCGACGATGCCAGCACTGACCAGACGCCGGATGTCGTCATCGCCAAGGGCCAGGAGAACCCCGGCCAGGTCGTGCACCTAAGGCGGAAGAAGGGAGGTGAGGGAAAGGCCCACACACTCAACCACGGGCTGAAGCAGATCCTTGCCAACGATTGGATGCAGGCGCTTCTCATCATGGACGCAGACGTCATCTATGAACCCGACTCGTTGCGAAAGATGACCAGGCACTTCGCTGACCCTGAGGTTGGCGCGGTCACAGCGTACATCAAGGAAGGAAGCAGGCCGGCGAACTGGATGAAGCGATTTATTGCCTACGAGTACATCACTGCCCAAGCGGCGGTTCGTCGAAGCCAGAACGTACTCGGAGCGATGGCCTGTCTCGCCGGCGGCGCCCAGCTACACACCCGCGCCAACCTCGAAAAGATCGGGGGTCAAATTGATACGAGTTCACTCGCTGAGGACACCTTCACCACATTCAAGACGCAGCTTGCGGGCAACAAGGTTGTGTTCGACGGTAACGCCACAGTCTGGGCCGAAGAACCGGCCGACATCGACGGCCTCTGGAAGCAGCGATTGCGGTGGGCGCGAGGCAACGTGCAGGTCTCGTTTCGCTACAAGAAGCTGTGGTTTCGCCCGAACCCTGGGCACCGGCTTGGTAGTTTCAGCTTTGGTCTTTCTTGGTTCTGTTTGTTTCTGATGCCGATCTTCATGATCCTCGCCTCGGCCAGCCTCACCGCCCTGTTCTTCATCGATTTCCCGCTTTCTTGGGCGGCGTTCAAGTTGCTTTGGATCGTGAACGCTATTTGTTACCTCTTTATTACCACTTACACGCTGATGATCGACCCCGATACCGGACGAAGAACTTGGCGTGAGGCTGTGGGCTTTCCCGGTCTGATCTCGCTTGCGATGATTGTCTATGCCTGGTTCCCGAAGCCGTTCAGCTGGGCCATGCTCGGGACGATGGAGCTGATCCACATTCCGACTACAGGCCCGGTTCTACGATTGGTGATCCTGTTCGCCTACGTCTGGCTGGCCGGATCTATGCTTGGCGCCTGGGCGGCAAAGTTGACCGAATCTCGCCGACGCCTGAAGTGGCTCAGCCCAATTCTTGTCTATATCTGTGGGTATGGGCCGTTGCTGTGCGCCGTCACGTTTACCTCGTACATCAAGGAAGCACGAGGCGCTGAGATGTCATGGGACAAAACCGAGAAGACTGGTCAGGTCTCGATGCCATGACGTCTGACTTTGACATCAGACTCGCCGATGGACGGACCGCACGAGAGGCCCACGAGGAAGAGGTGGCCGCTGATCAACGCGTCGAATGGGGTCTGCTAGTCAAAGAAGTCATCGCGCTTTGCATCGTTATCGCCTTACTTGTTGCCCGACAAATGTGGTTTGTCTGAAAACGAACGAACCGGTAGCCATCTTTCACCAAGGGTGCCACCGCGACGTTGATGCGGGCTCGGTTGGCCTCACTGGAGCATCTCTCTGCGAGAGCTTCTTCGTTGACATGGACTTTGAATACGGGACGTTCGGTGCCATTGACGCTGAGGGATTCAGTGTTATTCGCACTCGTGGCCGATTGTGGGCGATACGAGGCAGAAGGTGCTCGCTGAGCGATTCAAAGAGTTGTGACCGGTGGACGAGTGGTTCAAACTAGGTCGTTCCAGATTCGGCAAGTCGAGCGAGTAGATCATCACGCACAGACACGCCGGCTTCGCGAGCCTTTGTGTCGGCGATACGCCAGCCATGGCGAGACGAGTAGACCAGCGGTGGTTCTCCGAGCCGACCTTCGCCGACCGCGGTTACCCGGGCAAAGAACAAGACATGATCGAGACCTTCGATCCGGTCCTGTTCGATCCGGTCGAAGATTTCACATCGCAACCACGAGATGCAGTTCACCACGATCGGCAAACCATCGATCATCTCGATGTACTCGGGCGCGATGTAGTTGAACTTGCGCCCCGGATACGAGAAGTACTGGCCCTCGGCGACCTGATCTCCGGCCAGGATCGACACCGAGAACTGGCCCGATGCTTCCATGAGTGGGAACGTGTCGTGTTTCGGTGACACCGAACACAACATGATTGGTTCTTCGAACGACACCTGACTGACCCAGTGGGAGCAGTACGCGCGGGTCACCCCGTCATGGGTTGCACCCACAACCTGGACACCCTTGGCCATTTGACCAAGGCAACGCTTTACATCTCTAGCAATCACAATGTTTCCAGGAAGGTGGTGGCCGTGTCCGACGAACGTCGGCCCGAGCGG
>DNHM01000104.1:0-2449 GCA_003485885.1 Acidimicrobiaceae bacterium | reverse complement strand
AACGTCGGCCCGAGCGGAGCGGTTTAACTTTGCGTGCCAACAGTGAGTTCGTTGAAGGGGACACCCTTGTCGACCGAGATGTCGCGAGGCAGGCCCAGGACTCGGTCACCGATGATGTTCTTCTGGATCTCGTCGGTGCCGCCTGCGATTGACGACATGAACGATTGCAGGGCCATGCGGCTCCAGCTCTCGCCATTCTTATCAAAGCCATCGTCGTCGTCGGTCCAGGCAACCATCTGGGGGCCGACGAACTCGTGCAACATTTCCCGAACGTCCCACATGATGTTGGAACCATGCAACTTGCCGAGCGAACCGCCAGGCCCCGGAGCCTTGCCAGCCTTCATTTCGGCGCGAGTGCGCATTGCTACCAGCGACTTGGCAGTCTCGTCTGAGTAGATCTTCATGAGCTTCTGGCGCACGATTGGATCGTGGATGAGCCCAAGTTTGGTGGCCTCATTGCTGAGCCGGTTGTAGAACGGCGTGTTGATGCCGCTCTTTGAGCCGGTGCCGATGGCAACACGTTCGTACATGAGCATGGCAGTGGCTTGATTCCAGCCATTGTTTAGCTCGCCAAGCAGCCAGGTTGCTGGCACGTGCAGGTCGGTGAAGAACACCTCGTTGAAGTGTTTGCCACCATCGATCTGATGGATCGCGCGGATCTCGATGGCCGGGTCACGCATGTCGACCATAAACATGGAGATGCCCGCGTGTTTGGCCACGGTTGGATTGGTACGCGCGACGAGAATGCCGTATTCGCTCTGATGGGCAAGCGTGGTCCAGACTTTCTGGCCGTTGATGATGTATTGATCACCGTCTCGCTCCGCCTTGGTCTGGAGGCTGGCGACGTCGCTGCCAGCCCCGGGCTCGGAGAACATCTGGCACCAGATGTCTTCGCCAGCGATACCGCGTGGCATGAACTCGGCCTTGAGTTCGTCGGTGCCAAAGTCGTTCATCACTGGCATACACATGCCGTGGCTGATGGTGAGGTCGCCGGTGCAATCCGGGAATCGGGCGTATTCTTCGCGCCATGTGCGCTCGTGTGCTTTGGTCAACCCCTGGCCACCGACTTCCTTGGCGTAGGTCAGCCCGGCTAAGCCTGCGTCGTACAGCTTCTTCTGGAAGGCCCGCGAGTGCGCAACCGACTGATCGCTGCGGGGGTCGGGTCCGTCGAGAACGAGCGGTTTGGCGTTTTCTTCGAGAAAGTCGCGGCAGCGTTGACGAAAGGCATCCATGTCGGCGGTGGCGTCGACGGTGGCATCGGTCATAGTCATGTTGAGATCCTCCGTCGGCCAAGCTAGCGCCCCGTTCAACGCGGGCGGAAGCCGACGTGCAACTTCGATTTCAACCGCAGAAAGGTAACGGCTGCCATCACCTGCTGTGACGGGTCCGGGACTGAGGTTTCAACAACGAGATTCGTGACGACCGAGGTGGCAAGGCATCAGGGGCGGAGACGTATCGAAGACACCACTGGCGCATGGACTGTCGCCGTCGATCCGCTACTCCCCAACAGCACGAGTGTTTCTGCCAACGGCTACTTGCTTATCTGTGAAACCGACGGTGTGATCGAAGCTGAGTTCTCACTACGGGCAGCCTGGAGCAGCAATCGAGCGACGATCCGACTCAACCACCATCGGCTCTTGATGGTCGAGGTGGTGACCAGAGTGGTTGTTCAGACTCGACGACCGAATGAGTCGACGGCTTCGTCGGCCATCAACCGTTCGAGTGTGGCTTCCGGTTTGTCCTGGGCTACTTGGCGAACTCGGAAGGCTGATTCAAACAGCGCCCAGATGGCGCCATCGGAACGTTCGACGATTTCGACACCACGCAGACCACGGAGTAGCGGTATGGACTCGGCGTCGGTGACTCGAGCCACCGAGTAACTCGTTGGTGAGAGTTCTACCGGTGTATTAAATTCGTTTTCGAGTCGGTGTTTCGCTACTTCGAACTGCAGTGGACCAACGGCAGCGAAGATGGGTGCCTGGTCGCCAACGTCGGGAATACGCAGCACCTGGACGACACCTTCTTCGTCGAGTTGTGCAACACCAGAGCGAAACTGTTTGAACTTGCCGGTGTCTTTGGCTCGAGCGACCATGAAGTTGGTCGGAGCGAACGCTGGCATAGGGCGCCATTCGACAGGTTCGTCGACATAGACGGCATCGCCAGGGCGGAAGCCGTTGGCGTTGACTAAACCAATGACATCGCCGGGAAAAGCTTCGTCGAGTGTCTCGCGGTCAGATCCTTGAACCGAATGCACATATTTGGTGGTGACGGATCGTTTGCTTGGCCCGTGGATAATCGTCATACCCCGCTCGAACCGGCCGGACGCCACTCGGAGAAACGCAATGCGGTCTCGGTGGTTCTTGTCGGTGTTGGCCTGAACCTTGAATACATGACCGCTGAAGGGTGAGTCGATGGGCCGAGGATCATCGTTGATGTCGAGGCGGGCTGG
>DNHM01000224.1 GCA_003485885.1 Acidimicrobiaceae bacterium | reverse complement strand
AGTCGGCCCATTCTTTCGGCCTGGGCAAGGGCCGCTCGCGCCTCGGGGTAGATCAGACGAGTGCTGATCGTGCGGGTAGCGTCATTCCACAAGCGGCGGCACGTGTCCGATGCTGGCTCGTTGATCATCAGGGGAACGAGTGCGGAGGTGTCGAAGTACGCGATCACTGACGCTGTTCGGCGACGAGGTCGCTCACGGTTCCGTTCGCGCTGATGTGTGGAGTTGCACGGTGCTGCTTGGATTGTTCGGCGGGCGAGATGATGCCCTCGTTGATCAAGCGATCGATAGCTCGCGGCCGATCGAGCGGCACCAAACGCGCCACCGCCTTGCCGTGATCGGTCACGGTGACTTCCTTTCCGTCGCGGACAACCTCAAGGTAACGACTGAGGTGATCTCGGAGTTCGCGAATGCCAGCTTCCATCCCACCATTATGGCGCTTTTTAGTTGAAGTATCTAGCCATATTCTGTCCGCCTGACATCACCGCAACATAACCACGCACGCGTGACGAATCTAACCACGCTATATCGGCCCTTCCAGGGGCACCCGATAATCGCGGCCGCCAGCAGCGTTTCGGGTTCGGCGCGAGCGTGGGTGGTCCCGTCTCCATTGGAGACTGGGTCACCAAGGAGGCCGCCATGGCCGACACCACGAACACCACCACCGTCCACACCGTTGAGGTTGTCCGCTACGACGACCCGGTGATGATCACCGAACGCGTCGCCGTCGCAGCGTTTCTGGCCGGGTACAGCGATCCGACCCGCCAAAGTTATGCGACCGATGTGCGGATCTTCACCACATGGTGTCACGACCATGGCGTCAACCTTTTGAACGTTAAGCGGCCTCACCTGGAGACTTTCGGACGTTGGATGGAACAACAAGGGCGGATGCCATCGACGATTGGGCGGCGGTTGTCGACGCTGTCGTCGTTTTACAAGTACTGCCAACTCGAAGACATCATCGCCAAGAATCCCGCCGCCAACCTTCGCCGCCCCAAAGTAAATGCAGAGTCAGGGACTCTCGGGTTGGATCGCAACGAACTCGGGGCTCTATTGGCCCAGGCCGGCCTCGGTGATCTTCGCAATGGCGCGTTGATCACGCTGCTCGAGATGCGCGCTGAGTCCCGTGAGCTGGCGAGCGACCCAGAGGATAGAGCTGAGAGCCGGCGGGTCTTAGCTGACATGGACGAGCTCCGTGCGTGGTGATGTCCATCGACTGCGTGCTCCGAAGGCCACCCGAGGACACGAACAGCGTGGCGAGCGATACGCCGTCATCGTGCAGTCCGACGATCTGATCCTCTCCACGGTGTTAGTGGCTCCCACCTCAGCGTCTTCTTCGGCCCGTATTTTTCGACCCACCATCATCATCGGCGACGAATCCACACAAGTGCTCGTCGAGCAGATATCAGCTGTTCCCCCGGAGCGCCTGGGCGACTTCGTGGGTCAGCTCTCTGTCGGCGAACTCGCAGCGGTCGACCAGGCACTGCGACTCGTGCTCGAACTGGACTGATCGAGCAACGCACGCGCACCCCTGAATCGGCGGGCGTTACCTGGCATTGCCAGCACTCAATTCGCCTGTTATCGAGAGCGGCCGATCGGTTGTGAGCTAAGTGTCAGATCTCGCAGACGGCGATCGCAGGTGCGTCGCGACGTGCTTTGTCGGTGGCGGTGGGGAGTTGGGAGAGTTGGGTATAGGCCAGATGGTCCGGATCGATGCCGAGTACGGCGGCGTCGATCGGCTCGAGGCGTTCGAGCAACTGCTTTGAGGCGAGCGAGCGGCCTCCGGTGGCGCATGCCTCGATTCGTGCAGCTTCGTTGGCCTCGTCGCCGAGTGCGGTGACCTCAGCACGAGCCGCGGTGGTAATGCTGCCGATGAACAGCGTGGCTCCCCAATGCAGGCCGAACCGGATCACGACGTTATCGGTGGGGAGTCCGGAACCTGGCGCGACGTCAGCGATGGCTTTGCGGATGTTGCGTGCGGCGCTCAGGCAGGCGAGCGCTGCTGCCGATTCCGAGTTGTAGCTTTCGACCGGGAAGAATGCGACGACACCGTCGCCTACATGACGACCGACGAGCCCTCCGGCATCCACGATGCACTGGTCAGCGGCCCGAACGAGTCGGCGGACCAGCGTGAAGTAGCTGCTGGTGGAGAGACGACGCGCCAGAGCCGAGGAGCTCTCGAGGTCGGCGAACAGCACCGCCCCTGCGCGACGACGGGCCTTACCCATGGAGAATGTGCGCTGCACGTGGGCCGGATTGAGTTCGAATGCCATCGCCGCCTGGGTGCTCATCGGCACTGCCAGTTTGGTCGAGATCAAGGTGCCACGCAGCGTCCCTCGTTCATCTCGGATTCTGACTGCCTTGCAGTGGAGGGGCCTGGCCGCGACCAGTCCGGAACTCTTGAACTCGAAGCCGATGGCCGGTGCGTCGCTCGGCGTGAGCTGATCGACCAGATCGCGAAGCGAGGGATGGACCTGTTCGCGAAGTGACACTTCGCCCCCCGGTGTGTCTCTGAGTACCAGCGGTCCGAGCCCGGTGAAGAAGCTGTGCCACGTCTCGGGCGAAGTCATGGCAAAGCGTGCCTCAGCCATAACTGCGATCGATTCTGGCCCGAAGAGATGTTCATCGATGACCGTCGCGGCCAGCTCGCCACCTCCAGCGAATGACCTTCGTTCATCGTCCGAGGAGTACACCCTTCGCCAGTTCGGATCAACGATCGAACCCCAGTCTTCGGTATCACGAACCGCGACCGCTACTTCGGCCAGTAGCGGGTCGTCCGGCAGCCATTGTCCTCACACGTCTGTCGGCAAGCCGCTTCCTGCTCGGTCACGCTGCGGCTCAGCTTCTCCTTGTCCGACGACACTTGGCAATAGATCAGCGCACGCTCGTGACCGATCTAAGTAAGGTCGGTGCGTGCTGCCATGCAGATCAACCAACTACAACTCCAGCGCAGCTAGAACACAATGGAACGACATCGTGTCTATGTCGGCCGCGGTTGCTGCGATGAACAGTGAGCTTGCACCAGCAAGGCTTCTGGCTGTGAACGAGCGGGATGATCGTCTACGCAAACGAGTGAACACCTCCTTCACCGCTGCCGATATGCCCCTGTGGGCGACCGGGGTTGGCTCGATGGTGTGCATCCGCTCGACCGAGGACCGTCTAGTCGAGCTTCCTTTTCACGCTGCCCTCGATGAAGGCCTCTACATCGCCCGCCAGGGATTTACCGCCCTGTCCAGTGACATCGCCGACGACGATTGCGGCGCACTCGTCACGAGCG
>DNHM01000307.1:2078-3320 GCA_003485885.1 Acidimicrobiaceae bacterium | reverse complement strand
GGGTGGTCAGGCATGGCATGGCTTGTCGCTGTCGCCGTTGGTTGCCTGTCGACTGCGTTGTTGGTCACGAACAATCTGCGTGATATCCCGACAGACAGCGCAACCGGCAAGATCACGTTGGCCGTCCGGCTTGGCGATGCCCGGACGCGATGGTTGTTTGTTGCGTTCCTCGTACTTCCGTTTGTGGTCGCTGCACTCGTTGCCATCGATCGGCCGTGGGCGCTACTTGCCTTGGCTGCTCTGCCGCTTGCGGTTCGGGCGATCCAGCCTGTACATGCTGGAGCGATGGGCCGCGATCTGATCCCTGTCCTCGAAGCGACGGGCAAAACGCAACTGGTGTACGGCATTCTGCTGACCGCCGGACTCTGGATCGGGTAGTCGCCAACTAGATTTCGCCTATGGAAGAAAACCAGCGGCCCGAAGCACCATTCGAAGGCGATGAGGTCGAGACGCTGCTTGGCTTTCTCGACTACCAGCGGGCCACTCTCGAGTGGAAGTGCAGCGGGCTTGACCAGGCAGCGCTGGCTGCCACTACAGCGGCTTCGAGCCTCACTCTGGGCGGCTTGCTCAAACACATGGCATACGTCGAGGACGAATGGATCTCGCGTTGGCTGCCAGGATCAGAACGAGTGGAACCATGGGCCTCGGTTGACTGGGAGCATGACCGAGATTGGGAATTGGATTCGGCAGCGTTCGACACACCGGACGAGCTTTTTGCACTCTGGCACGCGGCGGTATCTCGTTCGCGTCACGGAGTTGGCCAGGCACTCGCCGACGGTGGGCTCACCACCCGAGCGAAACGGGTGTGGCCAGACGGCGCTGCCGTGAGTCTGCGATGGATCCTGGTACACCTGATCGAGGAGTACGCCCGGCACAACGGCCACGCTGACTTCCTGCGAGAAATGATCGACGGTCAAACCGGCGAGTAGCTCTGCCGGGAGCGCCTTAGCGGGTGGCGGTGATGAGTTGCACTAGCCCACCGTTGAGTTGATGGTGCTCGACCGTCGAGAACCCTGCAGCTTTGACCTGTTCGCTGAGCACCTCGGGTGCGGGAAGGTACGACAACGACCGCGGTAGGTAGTGATACGCGTCGGAGTTCGAGAGCAGGCCCCCAATGAGCGGCACGACCTTGCCGAAATAGATGTCGTACCCGAAACGAAGTATCCGGCTCTTGGGGCGGCTCACGTCGAGCAACGCAATACGGCCGCCAGGCCTCGTGATCCTGGCTAGCTCTTGGAAGAA
>DNHM01000307.1:1116-1990 GCA_003485885.1 Acidimicrobiaceae bacterium | reverse complement strand
GCTGTCATGGAGCGGCAACCGCAGTGCATCGGCATGCACCAGCGGTGCTGCAGTGCGAGCATGGGCCAACATGCCGAACGCAAGATCGAAGCCAATGGGGGAGTGGCCCCGGTCTTCGAGGGTTCGGCAGAAGTCGCCGGTGCCACAGGCCAAGTCAGCAATAACGGACCCGGTCGGTAGTGCAAGGTCCTTGATCGTGCGGTTGCGCCACCGCACGTCGAGACCGAAGGTCATGATGCGGTTCACCAGGTCGTAACGAGGCGCAATGGTGTCGAACATGGTGCGGACGCTGGCGACCTTGTCGTCGCCGGTCGGCAGCGGTTGGTCTCTGGTAGGAATAGCCATCGCCTTAGTCTTCCCGTTCAACGGCGCGGCGCTTGGGCCCAGCCACCGCTTGTTCTGTGCCATTGGTCGCAGCGGCGTTATGTCGGGCTGCGAGTTGACCACAGGCGGCATCGATCTCGAGCCCTCGAGTTCGACGAACTGTCGCGGTGGCGCCATCGGCTTCGAGCAGGTCGCGGAACTCGTAGAGCCGCTTGGGAGTCGAACCTACGACTGGATAACCGGGGGTCGGGTTCAGAGGAATGAGGTTGATATGGGAGCGAGTGCGTCGAGCAATCCGTGCAAGTTCTGTGGCGTCTTGGTCGCTGTCGTTGACCCCGTCGATCAGTGCCCATTCGATCGACACCCGACGGCCACTCTGCTCTCGGTAACCAATCATGGCTTCACAGAGAGCGTCGATGGGGTAGCGCTTGTTGATAGGGACGAGTTCATCGCGCAGCCGGTCATTTCCGGCATGGAAGGAGACTGCGAGCGTGACTGGCAACGACGCTGCGGTCAGCTTCTTGATACCAGGGATTACTCCGACGGTGGA
>DNHM01000307.1:0-1046 GCA_003485885.1 Acidimicrobiaceae bacterium | reverse complement strand
ACGTTCGAGACTCGCCGGTCACCAGCGGCCTGAGCGGCCCGCACGACCTGCTCGACGATCTCCCCGGTCGTGAGGTGCCGGTCAAAACCAGCTTGCCCCGTCGCACAAAAACCACAGGCCATCGCGCACCCTGCTTGGGAACTGACACATACCGTGGCCCGGTCGGGATAGAGCATAAGCACGGTTTCGATCTGGTGGCCGTCGTGTGCCTTCCACAGCCACTTCAAGGTCTGGCCTTTATCCGCATGCTGCACTTCGACTTGGGTGAGAGCGAGCGGTGCCTCTTCAGCAATACGAGCCCGTAATGCCTTGGGCACATTACTCATCTGGTCGGGCAGTTTCAGCCCGTCGTACAGGCCCTGCCAGATTTGGTCGACGCGATACTTCGGCTCACCGGCACACAGGTCGGCAAATTGGTCGCGGTCAAGGTCGTAGAGGGTCGTCGGGCTGGGGGTCTTCATACGGTCGCGTCGATGGTGAGGTTGTAGGCGCGATCGGTGCGGTAATGGCGGAAACCGATTTTGCGGTAGGTGGCGTTTGCCGGGTCATTGTCGCTTTCGACGTACAGCAGCGCATGTTCGATGCCCTGATCGCTGATCCAGTCGAGACCAGCCAGAGTCATAGGAGTACCCAGTCCCTGGCCGTGGGCCGAAGGGTCCACAGCGATCACGTAGATTTCGCCGTGAACTGGGTCCATATCCGCATGGACCTTGGTCCAGCAAAAACCCAAGAGTTCACCGTCGCGTTCATAGAGCCGGAACCCGTCGGCGTTGAACCATGGCTCAGCCATAGTGGCTTCGAGGCTCTCTCGAGTCATGCCGCTTTGTTCGGGATGCCACGAGAATGCTCGGTTGTTCACCCGAACGAGAGCATCGGTGTCGGCGGGCGTGAAGGCTCGTGTCTCGAGGGTAGATCGAGCGGCAGGGAGTGGGCAACGCACTTGCCACAGGTCCCGGTATGCCGAGGCTCCAACGGCTTGAGCAGCAGCATCTGCCTCGTCGGTGATGCCATGGATCCATAGTTGTGCCGGGCCACCCCCGGCCCTG
>DNHM01000198.1 GCA_003485885.1 Acidimicrobiaceae bacterium | reverse complement strand
TCGCCCAGTCGGACTTAACGATCAGCGGCCATGCGATCGAGGCCCGACTTTACGCCGAAGACCCTGCGAATAACTTCTTGCCGGTAATCGGCACCCTGCATGTGTTCGAGCCACCCGTATCGCCGGTGGCACGGATCGACACCGGTGTCGAAACTGGTTCCGTCGTCGGCGTCGACTTCGATCCCATGTTGGCCAAGGTGATCGTGCATGCACCGACACGAACCGAAGCTGCTTCTCGACTCGCGCTCGTGCTGGACACCATGGCAATTGCTGGCGTGACGACGAACCGAGACTTCCTTGTTGCCACATTGCGCCACGAAGCTTTCCTTGCGGGAGATACCACAACAGACTTCATCGACCGCGTCCAACCCCGGACGTCGGTAACGGTCAATGACGCGCTGCTCGCGCAGGCAGCGACTGCAGCTGCAATGCTTGGCCAAGAGGTCAATCGGTCCAGTGCTGGTGTGCTTGGTTTTCTCCCCCGCGGTTACCGGAACTCATCAATGCCGCCCGAGACACAGACATTCACACACGGCGATCACACCGTGACGGTGAGGTACCAAGCGCACCGCGGTGGCGTTTTTGAGGTCGAATTGCAGATCAACGACCAACCGGCAGCCACGCCAGCTCAGGTTCGTGTGGTCGACGTGCAGCTCGACAACGGAACCATCACGATCGAAGCCGACGGTGTCCGGACTCCTCACCGGGTTACCCCGACCAACAACAGTCTGGTTGTGCAGAGTCCCGCTGGCACGATCGAGCTTGAACAGGCTGCCCGGTTCCCGGATTATGGGTTGGTTGCGGTTAGCGGGGGACAGGCAGCTCCCATGCCGGGCAAGGTGCTGACCGTCCATGTCGCACCTGGCGACCAGGTGAACGCAGGACAGCCGCTGGTGATCATGGAGGCCATGAAGATGGAGCACACGATTACTGCTCCAACGAACAGTGTTGTGGTCGAGGTTCGCTGTGTCGTTGGTGATCAGGTCGACAATGGTCAGGTGCTGGTCATCCTCGACGACGGGGTGCCGCCTGCCACTGTCGACTCGTAGCAGATCGGCGCTCCAGCACCCTTGAATCTCGGGCACCCTTGAATCCCCAACATTCTCGCTGTAGTAAATTGCATGAAAAGCATTGACAGGTAATTTATGGCGCCCATAACGTGCCGTGGTGACCTTTCTGGGAATGGACGTCGATCGTGTTGGTGATTTCACCGGACGATTGCGAGCCGGGGCCGACCTGGTTGACGATGCGCACTACTACGTAACCCAGGCGGAGTTGCTTGCAGATTTGCCGGTGGTGTGTGCACCAGCACTCCATGACATTGCCCACGACTTTGGCCGGTTGGCTGATCGGATTGACTGGGCGGCTGACCAGCTCAAGAATATGCGGCTCTCGTTCGCCCGGGTATTTGACTGGCGTGACGTGCCGCACCCAGTGCGGACTCCGGTCCCAGCTCCGGGAACGATCGTGACCTCAACAACGGTCGAGGTGCACGACGCGCAGTGGGATGCGGTTCCAACCCATCCGTGGGATCAGGTTCACCAACTCTCGAGCCACAACTCCTACCACGTTCGCGGGGGAGTCCAGGTGGTCTTTGACCAAGGCGTCCGGAGCTTTGAACTCGACGTTCACCATCAGCCAGCTGGCGAAGTTTTTACACCGCTCGAGCCTGGGTTGGTCAGCCCCTGGTTAGGTGCGGGGAGCGTGGATGAGCGAGTTATGCCCCGTTGGCACGTCTACCACGAGCTGGGTGTCTCGTTTCGCGAATACGACATGTTGAGCGAAGGACTCCTTGCCGTAGCTGCCTTGGACACGGCAGACCCGCTCACGGTCTTCATTGATATCAAGGACGGTTTTGATGACGTGCACACAGCCGACGCCTTTGACCAGGTGCTCCTCGATGCACTTGGCACTCGCCTCTAGACCCCGGCGACGTTTCAGTCCCGAGCCGGTGAATCCGCCACACTCCTCGATGCCGCCAAACGCGAGGGGTGGCCCCAGGTCGCCGAATTGCAGAACCACATCATCGTGGTCATCACCGATGAGATCGATGGTTACGCGCGACCGAATGCGCAGGCCTTTATCGCTCCGCCTCCCGTGTTTGTCGAGGTACAGGGGGCTGTTCAGCACGTTCCGCAGCCAGACGCGGTCTTCTACAACGCCAACGCTCGTCGGGTCGGGCCAGCAGAGATCGCTGCGGTGCACACAACCGACACGTTGTTGCGTACCTATTTCAATCCTCGCTGTGCCACGAGCTTCTTCGGGGAGGTTGCAGCCAACGCCCACTACCGCGCCGTCGACATTGCTGCGAGCGACCCGACATGTGGGCCGTCAACTCTGGCCCGGCCGGTTGGGGCGCCAGGGCCCGGCTGATCAGCGGCCACCTGTGCTGGCCCTATGCCACGTGGAATAGGCGTTGTGATGCATCGAGTTTTGCGAGCGAACCGGAGAACGCAACAACGTCTCCTTCGCTGACGACGGGCTCAGGCTTGATTGTGGTCAACGCAACCACTCGGCCCGAATCGGCGTTCATTCCATCGACCGAACCAATGAACGCTGCAACCCGTTGCACGCCACGCTCGGCTGATCCAACCCGGACGACCTCACCTGTCCAGCTGATCTTGCGGCCCTGGTAGATCTGGTGAAAGCGAGCTGAGATGCCGGACGGGTCAAGCCCAGAGTTGAAGAGTTCGTTCAGTACGGCCGCTTCATCGAGGCCCACGTTGGTGACCAGACGGCTCTCGCCGTTCATCCGCTGATCGTCTTGGGCGGAGAAAACTGGTGCATCGATGAGAGCACCGACATCGGTTGTGTCTTCTGGGTGCTGTTGCGCAACGACATCAGGGTGTTGCGGTTCGGTGTTCGCGATGTAAGAACTTTGGGTTTCCGGTATCGACGGCAGGTGAGCTATCGCTCATGCGTTCCCCGAGCGACCGGACCAAGTAACAGGGTGCGCAGCACCTGCTACTTCCCGATCGGCGTTCGCAGAAACAAATTGAGGAGTTGCGGGCTCACTGTCGTGTCCAGAAGCAGGCAAAAGTATCCAGTGAGGAGATAGGCATTCGTTGGTCATCCACCGGGTCTGGTGCCATAACGCGCAGTAGCCCGGAGCGAACCCCGGGCTACTGTCAGATTCTCACCAACACTATGGCGAAGTGGTTGTTGCTGTCAGAGTGACAGCAGCATTGACGTCAGTAGATCTCGATGAG
>DNHM01000111.1 GCA_003485885.1 Acidimicrobiaceae bacterium | reverse complement strand
GATGTCTGGGATGTTGCCCAGGGTGCTGCGTATCTTGCGAGCCCGGCGGCGGACTTCATCACCGGCACCCATCTCGAAATTACCGGCGGCGAACATGTGTGGGGTGAGTACTGGCCTCTTGGCAAGCCGGAGTACTTCCGTACCGCACAGGACTAGCGGTTTCCTGATGCGATGTATGATTGCTGCGCGACCAGACATCGCCTCCAGATTCCTTAGTCGCCAAGTTGGTCTGATGTCACTGGGTGCTGGGCGAGGGGCACGAGTGTCTTCGCCGGTGGGAGCTGTCAGGCTTTGTGTATGACTGTTTGGCTGGCCGTCTATGAGCGGTGATCATGCACCGGTAGTCGAAACACGCCATTAGTCGCGTTTGAGAGTGGTTGCTGGCGAGGCGGTAGCGGTCTTTGCGTATGGCCTCGCAGGGATTGGTCAGGCGGTTTCGATGGTCGCTGTGAAATGTGCCCGCTCGCTTGCGTCGGGTCTGCCTCGGGCGGCTGACTCGTTCTGTATCGCTGGCGGCGTGCTCGTCATCTATGTCGCCTTGAGAAATCTATGTTGCCTTGAGAAGCAGCATCCATGGCGCAACGCGCGTGATCCAAGACGCGCTCGACATCGTCTTTGTTGCGGCCGTGGCGAGCGCAGGCCTGGGCGGGACCGGCTGGTTACTCGTCAAGGGTGGTCTCGAGGTCATGGCCGGGTTCGGTGTCGAACTCGCCGATGCTCCGGAACTGTTCTCCGGCGATGTTGCACGGTTCTGGATCTCTGGTTGTGCAATCGGGATCGTGACATGGCTGATCCGCGAAATCTGCCTGATTACGGGTGCTGAACGAAGTGCACAGGTTGTGGCCAAGACCGATGCATTCGCTCTGGGGCGATCGAAGGATCGACAGCACGAGTCACGTGATGGCCGACCAGATCTTGGCTTGCCACCGCGCGAATTCATCAAGCGAGGCCAGGTGGTTCGGGTTGTTTCGCTGAGCGAAGGTCTGGCTCGCACTCGCTAGATCGGGTGACATCCCCTAGTGTCTCGGCCACTGGCCCAATCGGGTCCAGTCGCCGACAGCAACGAAACGGGGAACGCGATGGACAGCGTCTACAACGTGATTGAACTCATCGGGACAAGCGATGAATCGTGGGAGGGGGCAGCTGCGGCTGCAGTGGCCGAAGCCTCAAAGACGCTGCGCGACCTTCGCGTCGCCGAAGTCACCGAGCAGGACCTGCTGATCGAGGATGGCAAGATCGTGTTGTATCGCACGAAAATCCGGTTGTCCTTCAAGCACGAATCAGGCGAATGACTCCGACTTCGGCCCACGGCCGAGTCGACAAGGTCATCCAGATCGTTGCTGCCTCGCCAGTGTCGTGGGAGGACGCAGCGCAGAACGCCGTGTCTGAGGCCGCAAAGTCAATACGTGATCTCAGCGCAGCCCGGGTACTCGAGCGTGATCTGACCATGGCCAACGATGCCCCGCTGTATCGGATCAAGCTCCAGGTCGCTTTCCAGGTAGACCGAGGTCGGGCCAACCCGACTGGCGGTGCCGTACAGGTTCGGCGATACCTCATCGTGGCGAACCGCACGCTGGCCAATACCAAGTTGACCGATTTCATCACGACCCATGCCGACAACCAGGCCGAGTTCCATGTCATCGTGCCCCAAACCGCACCATCGGTGCTTCATGCAGATCCCGCCACCGGCTTGATCGGTCCGGGAGCGCACACCCTTGTGGCCGAATCTCGCGCTGCTGCCCGTGAAGAGGGCGAACATCGGTTGGCGACATTTCGTGAAGCACTTGGCGATCTGGGCCACCAGGTCACGGGCGAGGTGATTCTTGGTGATCCCACAACAGCAGCTCGCACCGTGATGGCTCGATCGATTTTCGACGAGGTCATCATCTCAACGTTGCCTGCTGGGGCATCGCGTTGGCTGAAGCTGGATTTGCCGAGTCGCCTCCAGCGGGTATGCAACCTTCCAGTGACCACGTTGGTGCAACACGAGTCCGATTGAATAGCGACCACATCCCCGCAATCGGGTAAGCGGTCGGGGTGCTTCGTTGCCCTTATTGCGCAAAAATCACAAGCGGTTGTCGTGGTCCATCGGGCCCAACACAACCGCGCCACAAGAATCGCCCAAAAAAGCCATATCTAATGCTTCGAGAAGCTTGGATGGTTTAGTGCTGAGGGTTAGGCTCGGGACTCGTGTCCGACTTCCTGCGCAGTTATCTGACAGTCGGCATCTTCGGGCTGCTTGCTGTGGTCCTGGTGTCCGCTCTGCTTGGCATTAGTTCATTGCTTCGTCCTTCTCGCCCTCAGGCGCAGAAGTACATTAACTATGAATCGGGTGTAGATCCGGTCGGCTCCGATTGGGGCCAGTCCAATATCCGGTATTACATCTTTGCGTTGCTCTTCGTAATGTTCGACGTTGAAGCTGTATTCATCTTCCCATGGGCAACCCGGCTCGAGGCATACGGCACCTTTGGTCTTGTCGAAATGGCCATCTTCATCTTCATTCTCCTGCTTGGCTTGGTCTACGCGTGGCGCAAGGGAGTACTCAAATGGCTGTAGTAGCGACGAGATACCAACAATCCGCAGAGCTCGCCGAGCGCAGCGAACGAGCGATTGCGAGGAACCACTGATGGGGTTAGTCGAATCCGGCAAGATGCCGAAGTCGATCGTCAAGCTGCTGAATATCAGCCGGAAATACAGCTTGTGGGTCTACCAGTGGGGCCTCGCCTGTTGTGCGCTTGAAATGGGAGCCGCTTTTGGCTCACCGCGTTACGACGTGATGCGTTTAGGCGTCATTCCATTCCCCGCAAGCCCTCGACAGGCCGACCTTGTGGTGATCTCCGGCACGGTGACCGACAAGATGGCACCTGCGATCCTGCGGCTCTACGAACAAATGCCTGACCCCAAATACGTGATTTCCATGGGTTCTTGCGCCAACTGCGGCGGCCCGTACTGGGACAGCTACTCGGTGACCAAGGGCGTCGACCAGATCATTCCTGTCGACGTGTATGTTCCTGGCTGCCCGCCACG
>DNHM01000183.1 GCA_003485885.1 Acidimicrobiaceae bacterium | reverse complement strand
ACCCGAGGCCCGCATCCTGGCCTCGTGGCCAACCAGCTAGCGGCAGATCCGACAAGCGCCGACCGCGCACGACACCTCGACCGAGTTGTCCGTCCAAGAGCAAGAATGGCATAGCCAGAGGTCGCGGGCCATGTCCTGTGTCGCTAGAGCCCAAGCATTACACACGTCTTTGCGAAGAAGGGACTAGTTGGGTCGACGAGCACGTTCAGTTCGTCGAAGTGGTCGACTTCTGGGACCACATAAAGATCAACGACTCGGGTGTCGGACGCGAACTTGTGGACGTACATCTGGGCCTGCCGGTGGAACTCGTCGGTTTCGGTGCCGCCCACAACCACGAGTTGCGGAGCATTCGTTACCGGCGGATGGTTCGTCATTGGGCTCTCGGCATCGGCTTCGGCGGCGTCCATGCGGATGCCTCCGTTCAGGTCTTGGGTGAGCCGGACCGGTTCCAAGTAGCTGAGCGGCGACACAGGAATACCCGACTTGACCAGATCCACTGGCAGCGCAGCGTCGAACGCTGGCCAATCGGTAGCCATCATCATCTGGGTGATGTGCCCGCCGGCAGAGTGACCCATAACGGTCAGTCGATCACCGTTCACGCCCAGATCGTCTGCGTGATGCCAGACATAGGCGACGGCTTCACGGGCCTGCTGTGAAATTTCAGTGATCGTCACGGTAGGGCAAAGGTCGTAACCAATCACCACGATGTTCACGCCGTTCGCCACGAAAGGTGGTGCCAAGAAGCTGTAGACCGACTTGTCGCCCCTCTGCCAATAGCCACCGTGGACGTAGATGAGTGTGGGGGCACTGGCATCGCCGCACCTGAAAACGTCGAGCTTCTGCTTCTCACCGGTTCCATATCGCTCATCGAGGGTGCAATCCAGTGTTGCCCGGGCCGCGGCGCTATCCGCAACCCAGCCGGGTATCACCGTCTGCTCATAGTCAGGACGCGCCGCCCGCAGGTTGTACTGGGCATCGAACTCCTCGGGGGAGAATCGGAGGTGATAGGTCAGTTGGTCACTCATGAATTGCGCCTTCTTGTGGGTGACGCGCTGCTCGTCGTTGGAGATCGCCAAGTCGAGGTGGAGTCCGCGAGTCTGGAAGAGAATGCTGGTGGCGAGTTCGCGCAGGAGCGTGAGGACGGGCTAGCACGGGAACTTCTGGTGGGTGAGGATGAGGCGGGAGTCGAGCACCGCAGCGGTCCGAGCGGGGCCAGCGGTCGCATAGATATCGGAGTTGGCCATCCGACGGAAGTCGGCGGTCGATGGGTAGGCGATCAACAAGATCCGATCCCAGCTTTCATCGGCGGGCCCAATGATGGTGGTTTGGCCCTCGCCATCCCAGATGATGTTGCCGGGGAAGTCGTGGCTGCTCATGGCCTGGAGACGGCGGATGTATTCCGCATAGGCCGCTTCACCGGTCATGCCGTCGCAGGTGTGACCAGCGAGCGCCGTGTCTTGGTAACGGATGAGGTTCAGCATCACGATCGGATCCTGGGCTCTGTCCGCTTCTGCAGGCCTGGCCGCCCACTGTTTCATGGCATCGCCCACGTTGGCTGTCTCGTGCATCAAGACAAGACGCGAGTCGGCCACTGCCGCGGTTCGGGCCTGGGCCGCCTGCTGATATGGCTCAGATGCAAGCATGTCGCGGAAGATCGAGACCGATTCATAACCGACGCACAGCACCAAGTCCCACGTCTCGTCGTCAGGTCCGATGTAGGTCCGTGCCGCATCACCAACCCAGAATGGGCGGCCGGGAAAGTGAGCAGCCAACGCTCGTAGTCGTCGCCCGTACTCGGCGTAGGCCTCTTTGCCGCTCATGCCGTCGCAACCGTGGCCATGGAGGGCGGTCTCGCGGAACCTGATCAGATTTAGCATCACAATAGGAACATCCGGATCTGCTTCGTTGAGCAGTTTCCACTGCTCGTCGGTGCGAGTTACGTGCATAGCCCGAGTTTACGCGTTGCACTGCATGCGGCAGCTGATCGGGATGGGGTTGCTCAACGCTTTCCTGCTCCCTGGCGAAGTCACTGCTCGTGGTCAGGGGTTGTGCCACACGATCAGGGCCGACTAGCTATCGTTTGATTCTGGCGACCATGTGGGCGATCTCGGATTTCACTGCCGACAACGGAGGAACCCAGCACTTTCCTGCTGACCTACACCTTGGGTTGGCTCCGACAAGAAGAGAACCAACACCTCTCGATGCCGGCCGCCGATGCCTTCGCTCTACCCGACGCAGTTCGTAGTCGCCTTGGGTTTGCGATGGACCACGCCGACGGAGGATTGGGCTTCTATGACCCTTCTGTTGTCGCCGCAGCCACAAGCCACGTCCCAGGCTGATCGTTGGGTCGGGCTGGTGGGCGTCTCTACGCTGAGACCTCCAGCAACGCCGCGGGGCCGGCTCTGAGGCACGCCACCTGCCATCGTGAAAAACCAACGGTGGCTCGCCTCGAGCGGTGCTTTGTTCTCGTCGAGCTTGATGCCGTAGACCTTGGCGACGCGAGGCAGTGCGCAGAGCTAGCGCCTGACGTGTTCGCGAAGCTCGCCGGTGTCGCCGTCCCAGGGTGGCCTTCCTTGCTGGTCAGCAGGCGAATGACATGGCCCAAGACCTGCAGCCGTTCAGTGATCTGCGATGCCAATCATGATTCCCAGCGCCGACAGTGCAGTTCGCATCTTCCGGGTGCGCATGCCGACGGTCGCGGTGCGTGCGGCCCAGTATCTGTGGGTGGGTGACATGGCGACGTCGAACTCTCGTCGGACGTGAACCGTTGTGTGACCCACAACACTTTTGTACCCCCGGTGGGATTCGAACCCACGACCAATGGATTAAAAGTCCACTGCGCTAACCAGACTGCGCCACGGAGGCGAGGTGATGGTAGCGGGCAGTTCGGGCTGTCTGGTCCGGTTTAGTGACACATTGCCTAGATAAGGTCTCTAGGTGAATGAAATCGAGCCTAATGCCAACGAGCCCACGACCGAAGAATCAGCGGTTGTCGAGCGCTCAAACGTTGGCATCGACCTGGCTACTCGCCCTGATGGCGACTGGTTGAACACCGTTCAGAATGAGCTGAATGACACCGATTTGGTGTTGAAATGTTTGGCCCGGGACTCGGCCAAAATGTGCCAAACCTGCGATTCTGCCCAGTCGGCTGGCGAGCTCGGAGGCCGGCCCATGCTGGCTCGTTGCGCCAGCACCAAACAACCGCGCTGAACCACCAAATTCGCTCACGTTCGGGGCTCCAGAGCGGAAATCAGGGTCGATGTGCCTGCCAGTTGGGGGAAACGTCGCAGGTCTGGCATATTTTGCCTCTGGTGCGAACTAGATCTGACCAGGTGTGGTTGTTTCGCCCGAGAAGTTCACTAGTAGCTCGACGCGGTCACCCATGATGAAGTTGCCGTCCTTGTCGAAGTCGAACC
Source organism: Acidimicrobiaceae bacterium (assembly GCA_003485885.1). GTDB lineage: Bacteria > Actinomycetota > Acidimicrobiia > Acidimicrobiales > UBA10347 > UBA10347. The sequence continues at coordinate 4,964 of DNHM01000183.1, read as the reverse complement.
AGCGTGCACCCAGGTTTGGCATATGGCGGAATGGCAGTCCGACGCTTGCTTCGATGCAATAGATGATGCCGCCGTGTGCTGTCACGATGATTCGGTTGCCAGCAACGTTGTCGACGACTTCACGCAGACCCTTGCGGATGCGGGGGAGAAGTGCTTCGTCGTTCTCGTAGCCGGGTGGAAACTTGCGGGCTTTGAGATAGCCGGGATAGGCCAACTCGATTTCGTCGCGGGTCATACCGCTCCACTCACCAGCATCGCGCTCAGCCATGTTCGGTGTACGAAACGGTGTGTCGAAGCCGAGATGTTTTGCGATCACATCGCCAGTCGTGGCCGCCCGGTCAAGGGTGGATGACCCCATCCCATCGAAGGCGATCTCGTCATGGAGCTTGGTCAAATAGGAGCCACCAGCCTCGGCCTGTTCGAGACCGAGTGGGCTCAGCGGTGGGTTGGCCTGACCTTGCCACCGACCTTGGGCATTCCATTCGGACTGGCCATGGCGGACCATCAGGATCTCTGTCATTGCACGGTTGCGCTTCCCACAGGAGTCAAACCTACTGGCAGCGGCCGTCCGTGTGCGATTCGGCGCCTAGGCGGTCGGTCCAGCAATTGGCTGGCATCAAGTGCGGGACCTGCCACTACCATCGGCCCTATGGCCACTCTGCGACTCTTCGCCTCGGTTCGTGAGGCCGCATCAGGCGAACGTTCCATCACCATCGACGGCGCATCGGTCGGCGAAGTGGTTACTGCTGCCTGCGACAAGTTTGGCGACCATTTCGCAGCCTTGATCCCCACATGCAAAGTGTGGGTCAACGGCGAACCTGCAGAGATGGACACGGCGATCGAAGCCAACGACGAGGTTGCGATCCTGCCTCCCGTCTCCGGCGGCTGAACCGAACACTCGCAACTGCATGCATGGGTTCGGCCTGACTCAGATCCTAATTCGGCCACCTGACGTTGGAATGAGCTCGTTCGATTGACCAGACAGAGCGCTCGGCCAGATACCGTTGGCTTGTGACCTTGGGGGCACCAAACGCACCAGCGAGAATTGCGCTGCTGTCGTTACACACCTCGCCGCTTGCTCAGCCCGGATCGGGGGACAGCGGTGGCATGAACGTCTACATCCGCGAGCTCGTTGGCCACCTCGCCCACACTGGCGCCATGGTTCATGTGTATGTGCGTGCATGGCACCCCGACCTGCCGGCCGAGGTGCTCCTCGAACCTGGTGTTCGGGTGGTGCACATTCCTGCCGGGCCCTATGACCTTGAGAAGGAGCAGCTCTACGACATTGTCGATGAGTTCGCCGACAAGGTCGAAGCCGACATCGTCGACCAGGGTGGCGTCGACGTATTACACGCCAATTACTGGCTGTCTGGTGTCGCTGGACATCGGATCAAACATCGCCTTGACGTTCCGCTGGTGACCACGTTCCACACGCTTGCCCGAGTCAAGGCCGAGACAGGTGACCACGAGCCAGAACGTCGGGCCCAAGCCGAAGCACAGGTGATTGCCTGTAGCGATGCCGTCACGGCCAGTTGTGTCGCCGAAGCCCACTGGCTTGAGCGTCTGTACGGCACCCCGGCCGAGCGCATCAGTTATGTGGTGCCTGGAGTCGAACATGCCATTTTCTCGCCTGGGGCCCAGTTCGCTGCCCGCGAAGCTGTTGGCATCGAAGATCGGCCAACCGTGCTGTTCGTCGGACGTATCCAGCCGCTCAAGGGCGTCGCGGTGGCCGCCGAGGCATTCGGGCGGATGAATAACAAGGATGCCCAGTTGGTGATTGTTGGTGGGCCGAGTGGGCGCGAAGGTGACCAAGAACTGGCGCGGGTGAAACAGGCCATTGCCGCCTACGGACTCGAAGACCGGGTTCGTTTCGAAAAGCCCGTTCCTCATCACCTGTTGTCAAGTTGGTATCGCGCTGCCGACATCTGCATCGTGCCTAGTCGAAGCGAGTCGTTTGGCCTGGTGGCGCTCGAAGCAGCAGCCTGCGGCACCCCTGTGGTGGCGTCGTCGGTCGGAGGACTGCGCACACTCGTAGACCACGGCAAGACCGGCTTCCTGGTCGCAGGCCGTGACCCTGCCGTGTTTGCGACCTACATGGATCAGATCTTCAGCCACCCTATGCTCGCTGCAGAGTTGGCGATGGCCTCGTTTGAACGGGCGCAAAGCTATCGATGGTCAACGACCGCGCTGCACTTGCGTGATCTGTACTCACAACTCGCCGTGCGCCAACCCGTGAATTGCTGACGTGTCTGCACTTCTTACTGCCAACGAATTCGACCGGCTTGAAGCGCTGATCGACGCCACCCTAAGACTTGGCCAACGACGAGATCGACGCCGTCGCCGCAGTAGAACGAGGCGAGATCGATCAGCCGTTTTGGTACGTGCGCATCGCCGGCGACGCGAAACAACACTTCAGCGCTGAATACACCCTCGGTCAGCGCACGCTGGTCGTCGAGAGTTATTTCATGCCTGAACCCGACGAGAATCGTGAAGCACTGTTCGCCCATTTATTGACTCGAAATGCCTCGATGCACCCAATACATTTTGTGGTCGGTAGCGAGAACGCCATCTATCTGCGGGGTCAGGTCGACAATCGCCATGTCGATGCGGACATGGTCGATCGCATGCTGGCAGCGGTATACGACTACACCGAACAGTTCTTCGTACCAGCAATGCGTATGGGTTTCGAAAGTCGTTTCAATCGGTGACCTAGCTGCGCTCACGGCGACAGCGCTACATGGCTTGGCGTATGTCGGGTCCGAGCCAGAGCTCATGAATCACCGGTTGGGTGCGTGTCGGCTGAAGCGCTATTGCTCGATCACCGAGAAACACCAGCTGAGCACGCCATCGAACCCGTCGGGGGCGGACAACGCCGGCAGGAGTGCTGCACCGATGCCCACGACCAGCATGACACTGGCCATGCCGCCAGCAGGCAGCAGGCCGCCTCTACGAGCCGGAGCTGTTGGAGGGTCCTGAATCGGACCTTCTTCGATCGAGAGGTGGATGAGCAGGGCGGCGACACCGAGTGCAACTGCGATCCACCACACCAGGTCGTAACTGCCGTAACGATCGTGGGCCCAGCTGCCTCCGAGGGCGCCTGCAAATGCGCCAAGTTGGTGGGAGAAGAACACGATGCCGAACAACGCACCTGAGTGGGTGGTGCCGAACTGTTCGGTGACCATGCCCGATGTCAGCGGCACGGTAGAGAGCCACAACAGGCCAATCGCAGCACCAAAGAGCAGCGTGTAGGTGGGGCTGGCTGGCAGCAACACGTAGGCCGCTATGACCACTGCTCGAGCTGCATAGATGCCGCCGAGTAACTTCGTCTTGGAATACCGGCCGCCCAGCGCGCCGGCAGCCAGTGAACCGAACACATTGAACAGGCCGATCAGGGCCAGAGCGGTGGTCGCCGTTCCCTTGTGGCCAAGGTCCTCGCCATACTTGGGCAGGTAGGCGCCGATGAACGTGACATGGAATCCACACACGAAAAAGGCTGCGTTCAGCAGCAGATAGGGCCGAGCCCGAGCGGCTCGACGCAATTCATCACGAAGCGTGCGGTCGTTGGCGGTGGCCGCAGGCTCGGGGAAGAACCGGCGGGCGCTTCCACGTAATGAAGGCGTGAGCAAAATCGTCGCTGCGGCGACCACGGCGAACACAACGAAGGTGTCTTGCCATGACCAACGGTCGATCATGATTCGGGCGAGCGGCACCAGCACGAACTGGCCCATGGACCCCGCAGCGCTCACAATGCCAAGTGCCATCGAACGTCGAGCCGGACTGACCATGCGTCCAACTGCCGATAACACGACAGCGAAGCTGGCCGCGCCTACGGCAATACCGGTCAAGAAACCACCAGCGAGGATGATCATGAAGGCGCTCTGCGCTGTGGACATCAGCAGGAGTGCGATCGCGTACAGAATTGTTCCGCCGGCAAACGTGACTGCGCCGCCATATCGATCGGAGATGGCACCGGCGATCGGCTGGCTGATGCCCCACATGATGCTCTGCACCGCAATGGCGATGCCCCAGGGGCCCTGCACCCCATCGAGCACACCCTCGACCACTGGGTCCAGGAACACCCCGAACGTGGACCGAATGCCGAGCGACACCGATGTCAGCACGCCGCCAACGGCAATAACCACCCAGATGGGAAATGCTCCCTTGCGCTGCTTGGTGGCGGTCGGAGTGGTCATCGGACGTGGAGCCGTGTCATCATCAAAAAAACACTACTGCAGCGCACTCGATCACTCATACTTCCCACGTCACGCGGGGTCAGACCCCGCGTGACGGAGGGTCATGATGAGGGCGTCTACCGGCATCGACGCCAGCCGGGTCGATCGAGCGAACGTGTTGGCACTCTTTGGGTTGGACCGCAGCCAGGAGTGCGGTGGGAAGCGATCGCAGATCTATCTGCCTATCAAGCGGTCCCCGATGGTCAGGCCGCGTGTCTAGAGGAACTCGGGTGGCAGGATTTCGGCGAGGGCTACTGGGCGATGTTCGTTGATCGAGCGATGCGCTGCCTCGCCGATAGCAACACTCCACAGGCCGTCGATCACGTTCACCTTGGGTGGGGTGTTATTGCGGATCGCGTCGATGAAATCGACATGTTCGAGATAGCTCGAACCGTGGTGAAATCCCGCGAACTTGATGCTGTCGTTGCTGATCGGTTCTTCGATGACATCGCCGATGAAGTGTTCACCTCGGCGGCCAACCCGGAGCACATTCTGTGGGATCATGGCCTCTAGTTTGCCGGTATCACCAACAACAGACAGTTCTTCCTGGTTGCGGGTCGCTTCGGCGAACATGCACAGGTCGAGCATGGCCCGCACATTGTTTGGGTACTCGACGATCACGTACGCATTGTCTAAAATGTCGCTTCGTTCACCGTCGTAGTACTCGTCGAGATGATTCACGTTCTGGCCACCCGACGCCATAACGGAGACCGGCCGTTGGCCAATGATCAG